>JAKADI010000102.1 GCA_021820675.1 Bacillota bacterium
ATGGGAGCCTTCTTCAATCAAGGCGAGGTGTGTTGTGCCGGATCTCGCGTTTTCATCGAACGCGCCCAGTTTGACCGTACCGTCGAGCAATTGGCTGAGCATGCGCGCCAATTGCACCAAGGCCCAGGAATTGACCCTTTCTCCCAAATCGGTCCTCTCATCAGTGAAAAGCATATGCATCGTGTTTTGGGCTACATTGACCGAGGACGTGAGGAGGGAGCTAAGCTAGTCACTGGAGGTGAGAACAATAAGGATGCTGGCCCCGGATATTTCGTCCAACCCACCGTATTTATTGGCGATGATCGCCATGTGATTGCACGCGAGGAGATTTTTGGCCCCGTCGTGGTTGCATTGCCATTCGATGATTTGGATGACGTCATCAAGCGTGCCAACAACACCGAGTATGGTCTTGCGGCTGCGGTATGGACCCGTGACGTGGCACGCGCCATAAAGGTCGCCCACCGGCTCCAAGCCGGAACAGTCTGGGTCAATGGCTATAATCTCTTCGACGCCAGTAGTCCCTGGGGCGGTTATAAGACAAGCGGAATAGGCCGAGAAATGGGGAGCTATGCGATGGAACACTACACAGAAGTCAAATCCGTGTGGGTCAATCTCAATTAACCACAGGCAGACTTTAGTCCGCCCTTAATGACGGTGTCATAGCCCCTGTGCAGTTAGAAGGGAGGCATAGAACGATGGGAGCCGAACACCTTGAAACATCGCAACGGCAGCCTTGGGAAGATTTCCATAATATTCAGAAATGGATTGACCGAGAAAATGCTCGTATTACCAGACGTCGGCGCTTTCGTCACATCGTACGAGTACTGGCTAAGCATGGAATTCTTCACGAACTTCAAGACCGCTCACGCCGAGACGACGTCAGGCTGCACATGATAGGCGAGAGGGTTCGTCAAGCATTTGAGGAACTGGGTCCCGTATTCATCAAATTGGGTCAAGTCATTGCCACGCGCCAAGAGCTGTTACCTGAAGCCATTACGGAATCCTTAAAGCAGCTTTTGGACCAGGTGCCGCCGCTACCCTTTGAGGTCATGGCGACCGTACTCGACAAGGAATTGCCTGGCGGGCTGAGTAGCTTTGAATTTATAGATACCACCCCGTTGGCATCTGCGTCCATTGCTCAAGTCTACCGCGCACGATGGCATGACGGCCGCGAGGCCGCCGTGAAGGTCCTAAGGCCCACCACCGCCAAGTTGTTTCAAACCGACATTGTGATCATTCGGAGGTTAGTCCGTTGGGTACAACGGCTTTTGCCGCCGGCTATGGCTGCTTCCGTCGATCTCGTGGGATTAATTAACGATTACTATAGCAGTGCGTTAAAAGAGTTGGATATGCGGGAAGAAACCCGGGCTATGAATGAGCACCGCGTTATTGCGCAGGAATTTAAGACCATGCATATCCCCGAAGTCTATTATTACTCAGAACGCGTTTTGGTTATGGAATTTATTGATGGCTGGAATCTCAAAGAATTTCCCGTGACGTTTCTAACCTTCGAAGAGCGGTTGGAACGCATGACCGATCTCGCCCATTACTACATTAAAACCTTCCTAGAAGGATATTATCACGCCGATCCTCATGGTTCTAACATTATGATTGACCGCCACACCAAAAAAGCGGTGTTGATCGACTGGGGCATGGTCGGCCGTATGGACAGCCTGCATACCGAGGCGATTTTCCGGATGTTGCTGCACGACCGTATTAATCAGGCCGAAGACGCAGCAGAATCGGCTCTTGACATTATCCATCCGACGGAATTCACCGATACGGTCGCGTTAAAAGATGACCTGCGTTCGATGCTAATCCAGTATGTGACGTCTAACCAAGGGAGCCGGTATAACTGGGGTAACATGGTGGTCTCCTTGATCGCCATAGGGATCAAGAATCACTGCCGTATTCCCAATGGCCTGGCTTTGTGGGCCAAGGGTTTCTCCGCAGCCGAAGGCACTGCCCGGTGGTTATGCCCGGAAGTATCGTACCACAGCGTGGTAGAAAGCGCCGCAGTCCCGATTATGCGGAGCTGGACGCAACGTCGCCTCAATTACCGTGCCGACGCGGCGTTTTTGACGGAATCTCTGAAGTTGGCGATGACTTTCCCCCGTCGCGCCAATTTAATCCTGGAACACCTGGCGTGGAACAATGTTCAAATCGGTTTTGAGCTGCGGATGCATAAAACCACGGAACGCCTGCTGAACAAATCCATCAACCGGATGAGTTTGTTGTTCCTGGCGGGATTTGTTTTTATCGGCAGCGCGATTATGGCCCTATCGCCAGAAGCCGTGTTTCGTCAAATCGCCATGACGGGCGTGTTGGTGTCCGTCATCATCGGTGCCTACGGACTATGGCGCGTTCTATGGAGTCGGCGTGCCTAATGTTAAAGATGGGATAATGGCAATGAGGGTCTGCGCCAATATCCCTTGCCTGGCTCTGTAGTCAAGCCATCGACGAGAGAGAAAGGATGAGACCTTGATGAAAAAGCGGCGGAAAGGATCCGAAAATACAGGCCATTTGCAAATGGCGCCCCGAAGCGAAGACGCCACGATGGAACAACGCATTCGTGCTTTCTATAAGCAGAGCGGGGGGCCCGCAAGTCCGGCTATCGACCAGTTCATGGAAAAACACTTGCTGTACGGAAAAGATCATGGATATCCAGGTGTCAAAGAAACGATTGAAGACGTGTTCATCGATACTGTAACGCGCGATCCCGTCCTTTTAGTCGGGTTACAGTGGTTTTCACGGTGGCAAAATTCCCGGAATCGGAACTCTCCCACTCGATTGGAACAACGCTTGGACCGACTCGAGAAAATGCTTCAAGGGTTGCAACAATCCATCCATCAAGACACTGACTCTCCCTATCAAGACGATTGAGTCAACATGGACAATGTACTGCCCCCCACAAAGAGGGTCCAGTAATGCCCGACAGTAATGAGGAAGGTCGACATTTAGCACCAAAAAGGAGCGTGAAGACGGTGATTGAAACCTCACCCCACCGGGATACCATAATAACCCCGCACCGTTCACAGCCCGTCCGTTGGCGGCGGCAACGGCCCTTTGCCGCTGGAATGTTGGGGATTGTGGCGGGAGTCGCCATGCTTTATGGACCTATCGGGCTCATGCGGTTTGCCATGATTCCCGGCAGTACCCTATGGGCGGCTTTGTTAGTGGGTACACTGGTCTTTTTAGTGGGATGCTTTTTAATTTTCGAACCGGCCCTGCACCGCATTTTGGGGTCGACTTTAATCGTGCTGTCTTTAGTTTCTCTGGTTACGCAACTGGGTGGATTGGTCGTCGGCATGCTTTGTGGGATTGTTGGAGGAGCCCTCGCCATAGCCTGGGTGCCCATACCAGACACCGAGCGCAGACCCTCCCCAAACACCGGAGAATTTATATTCCCTGCCGAGAGCATATCCGATTCGGCCGAGACTTTTCCCACCAAACCAGAGAGTCATGAAAGGGACAACCCCTGGCATGCCATTTTAGCGGGAATATCGAGGCATCCTGGCGGGTCTTGGGAAGGGCTCTGCCCCGGGCGAGACGATTTGCGCTATCGGATCGCGGGACACGATGAGACCTGGCGGGTCGCCGTATTGACCCCTTATGATGAAACCATCCTAGAACTGGGATTTCATCCCGGTCAAATCGGTGGTGCCGCCGATTACCTTCATGAACGCTTAGCTGCTTTACAGGCCCCCATTTCCTCGGCTGGAAACGAGTCCATGCCCAAAGCGGATATGCACTCCGGCGCTGCAATCACACAAACTTGGGAAGGATTATTGCGCGCGAATCTCGACATGGATAGCAATGCTAGCCAACAGGTTCCGGGGCATCCGGATCTATTTTGCCGGTTAGAATCCAAATGGGGACAGAACGTCATCACGGTATGGCAAGCTGCCGATAATCAGGTCGTCGCAAATTTTGCGTTCCACATCGGCTCAGTATCGGCCATTGCTGAAGCTCTCGAGGCCAAAATTCCTCTAGAGCCTTCCCGAGCACAGGAGGGATAGACGATGGAGGAATTGGAGCATAGCTCACGCAGAACAAAACCATACCACTTGTGGCTGATGACCGCGATTGTGGTGTCGGCAGGATTAGGAAGCTTATCCACACCAGCGCAAGCGTCAACGATACCGATCATCACCCAGCAACGCACTGCCTCCTCGCATACAGCCGTGGTCCAGGCCACAGTCTTAACGGCCGCGAAAGTGCAGTTGAAAAATGGTCTAGCCTATCTTTACGGCGTGAGTGTTACGGGTCTGATGCTCAAACGTAATACCCCTTACGGCTACCTGACCATTACCGCCAATGGCTCCAGTCCCCTACTTATCATCGATACCAGCCGCGACGACATTATTGGTACGGTCAACGCGATGAAAAGTGCGGAAGCCGGAGCTGCCGGAGTCAAGGCACCGGTGCCTCCCTTGGCGGCTGGAGCGACCTTACTTTTGGGGCAACCCATTTATCAAGTTGTATTTCGCAACTTGATCATGGGGGTAAAACCCGGCGGATCCATAACCGCACCCGAGGGCATCACCCTTTCCACGGTACAAATCTCCGCTACTCGGGGTGCGTTAACTCTTCACTACCCAGTCGGCAACCCATCTGTCTTTCATTTACTTCCATCCCCCACCGGGGGGACCTACTCCCCTTCGCTTGGTAACACAGGATCCTTAACTCATACTCTCACCCATACCACTGGCGCAAAAACGATCACAAGCGGAATTCATCACACTTTGTCATCACCTGCGAGTGTGCTCCATCACGCGGTGTCTTCCCCCGTGAAAAATCTGGTGCATAAGGTTTCCCACACCGTCTCCAGCACCGTATCAACGGTACTGCCCAAGGCCTCAAGTTCGGGCTCAGATCCGTCCTCGCAGCCGTCGAGCCCTTCTCATGCCACGTCATCATCCACTATCAGATCAACTGGCACTTCATCATCCGCAACCCCATCCAGTCCTAGCCAGGGATCGCCACCTCATCGAGGATCTGGGCTAACATCTTTGGTCCATCACCTGGTGTCATTTGTCGGCGGTGGTCTTTAAATGTGTGCAGATCCATGCACACCATCATTTATAATATAAGGAGGGTATATCATTGAACAATTTTACCCCGTCTATGGCAACTCCTATTCCTAAGGCCATTCAATGGCGGCGCTTTTGGATTGCTCTGGCCGCATCGCTGGCGGTACTGGGCGCAATGCTCGTCACGGTCATTAGCGGAGGAATGGCATTAGCGGTCAATCTTTCGGGACTTGGTCCGTTTTCTTTGCAATTTCAGTCACTGAAGGCTACCCAGTTTCAGTTGGTACCGAATATGGTGGGCGGTCATCCGGTTTCCGATGTCAGCTTGAGTGGATCCCTGGTAGGATTAAATTTGTCTAAGACCATCCCGATTCCCGGAACGTCAAAGACGATTTCGGTGGATATTCTTGCGGGTACCCCATCCAATCCGGTGAAAGTATCGGGCCTGGTTTTAGACGCGAAGAACATTAATAGTTCATCGTCGAGCTTTTCGAAATTGACGATAGGGAATAGCACTAGCGGCGGGGGCATCAATTTGTCGGCTCCTGCAATGAACTTGAGTGGCGTCTCTATTGTCGGTCAATATCTCGATGTCGGCAATATTTCTCTCCCGAATTTACAAGTACTCGCAAAGTAGTGATCCAAGGAGTGTGATTACGTGATGCCCGCCCTGACCCTGTCTCAACGGGAAATCCTCGACGCCGCGGCGCAGTTGTTTCGTGAAAACGGATTCCCCGGTACCAACATTAAGATGATCGGCCAAAAATTAAATTTAACTTCCGCCGCGCTCTATTACCACTTTCCAACCAAAGATTCGATTTTAAAAACGGTCATGACCGATGGAATCGAACAAGTGGGAAATGCCGTCCGGAACGCCATGGCCAGCGTTGATCAGGAACCGCGTAACTATTTCCGAATTCGTGCGGGTTTGCGTGCCCATGTGGTTGCCTCCTTAAAATATCAGGACTACGTGACCGTGGTTCTACAGGAAATGCGATATCTCTCAGCACATAGCTACCAAGAGGTCGTTCGGGTGCGAGACAACTATGAAGAAATCTGGCGCCAGGAACTGGCCATCGGTCAGGCCGAAGGGCTAATCCGGACGGACGTGGATATTCATTTGCTGCGTTTGTTAGGCTTTGGTGCCATGAATTGGGTGCCTATTTGGTATCGGCCCAACTATTCCCTGACACCCGATGCTATCGCGGACGGCTTCGTGAACTTCATGGTCAAGGGTGTTGTCTCTGAACCCTTCCGCAAGTGGGCGGACAACTTGAACTAAGACCAATACAACACAGGAAATCCCGGCAATCTTATGCGGGCGGTCATGATTGCGACCGCCCCTTATAATGAAATTGTTCACTTCCTTACCGACTTTTCAAATATTTACGCACTTAAGCCACCCAATACCTGTATTTGCGGTGTCAGACAAAAAATTGCCCTTGTCGGTA
>JAKADI010000103.1 GCA_021820675.1 Bacillota bacterium
ATAACAAACAGCATTACCGATAGTGTGGCCCCGAACCCAAGATCCCCAGAACCTTCGAATGATGAGTTAAACATGAACATCCCCAACGTGTTGGTGTGATACAACCCATCCGTCAAGACGTAAATCAGGTTGTAGACGTTCAGCGATCCTACCGCTGCCAACAATACATCGACCGTGACGCTCGGAGCGATCATCGGAAAGGTTACAAAGCGGAACACACTCCAAGCACTGGCTCCATCAAGTTGGGCGGCTTCATACATCTCTACGGGGATGGCATTCATTCCAGATAAATAGACTAAGACGGTAAATCCCAAACTCGCCCACACTTGGACAAAGATCACCAAAGGTAGTGCCCAGGTATTGGATCCAAAAAACGCACTCGTTGCGTGAAAGATATGCAGGAGATTGGCAGCGGGTCCCCCAGAGGGATTGAATATTAACGCCCACAGAAGACCTACCACGGTAACGCCTAGTACGGCCGGCAGGAAGATTAGTGCCCTAAAAAACCCGACACCGGGTATCCGACGGCGTAACATTTCCGCCATCAACAGCGCGAGCACATTTTGAATGACCGTGACAGCTACTGCGAAAATCAGCGTATCGACTATCGAACCCGCGACGCCAGGCCAATCTATGGTAAAAGCCTGAACGTAATTTTGAAACCCCACAAAGTTCGCGGGAATGCCCGGTACTGCCGTGAAGTTCGTTAGCGAAACGACCACCGTGGCCGCCGCGGGCACGATGCTCAAGACCAAATAAATGGCCGCACCAGGAAACATTGTGAGATACATCATGACCCGGGCTCGTCCGCGAAATACCCCAGCGTTAACGGACCGGACTGTCTTTGTCGTGAGCCTTGCTCCGTTAACCATCATGTTTTCTGCCATGGTTACTTAATCACCTGTGGCCAGTTTTGTTGATACATGGTGGCGACTTGTTTGGCGGTATAAGTACCCGCGTACATGCCTAGTTGCAATTTAGGCCAATTAGAGACTTGATCCCAGTATGGGCCGTTGGCTGGTAGGTCCGGAAAGATTTTTGCGACATTCACACCTTTCCCATACCAGTGTCCCATGGACGACTGCGAGAACGAGTGGTAAGTTCCACGGATCCGACTTGGGGTAATACCCACAGCATTAACGTACTGCTGATATATTTTCTGCGATGCGAAGAAATTCAGCCACTTATAGGCAGCCGCTTTATTGGGAGCATTTGATAGCACTACCCAGGTCAAATCTCCTGAAATCAGAGGGACATTGTTGGCCGGGTTATTGCTACCTGGCAAAGGAAAGAATCCGACTTGCATTTTTGGGTTCGCCGTGTGAACAGCGGCTAAATCCCACGATCCATCAAGCAGCATGGCGGATTTACCGGCGGCAAAGTCACCCGGCATGGATTGCCAGGGAACCCCCTGAAAGTTCGGCTCGAGATATTGCATAATGGTTTTTTCACGATGCATAACGGTGAGGAAATATGGACTGGTCCAGGTGGTCTTGCCGGTACCCAGAGCCGTGGTCAAATTAGCGCCAGGAACGTGAGGGCGCCAAACCTCCTGCATGAGGGGTGCGTAAATGAATTGCAAATAAGCGGGGCCAACATCTTGTAAACCATCAAACAGCGGGGTTATCCCTTTGCTCTTCAATGTCTTACAAAGAGAAATGAATGCACTATAGGTATGAGGAACGGTCAAACCGTATTTCGCAAAAATTGCCTTATTGTAGAAGACGCCCCATGTGTATGTGCCGGTCACCAGACCAACGAGCTTACCTTTATAAGTTTCGGTCGCGTTAATGGTTGGCGAAAACTTTTTTACCCAGGGTTGATTATTTAGCGGAACGTACAAACCACGAGTGCCCCAAAGCTGCTCATTCGTCATGTTGGTTGTGCTAGGGTGTGCGGGTAATGGTTGAATAGGCCCAGTTCCCATAATGTCAACGGTATTACCCCGGATGGATGTCGATTCAAGTGTGGCATACGGTCCACTGCGATCAGCTGCTGTCTGCAGTGTCACTTTGATCCCGGGATATTTCTGGTGAAACTCCGCGTCGATCTTCTTCATGACCGTGACCGCCGGAGGATTCACCCACATGACAATTTTAAGGGTTTGGGGTCCTGATGACGCTTGGGAGCTTGTTGTTCCGCACCCTGCTAAAGCAAGAATTCCACTGGCTGCCATGGACCCAATGAACATTGGTTTCTTCACCGTCTCATGCCCTCCCTAAAAAATGAGTAACATTCTGAAAGAACGTTCTATTCGGTCTATTTCGTGCAAAGTAGACACAAGAAACACGGAATTTTTCGTTAGCGAGAATAGTGAGTGATTGCTGGATAACATAATAGCATAAATGATTGATTTGTTGCATAATAAAAGTGGATTCTTTATGTTTTTTGTAGATTTTAGACAAACTATGGATTGTTTTCGCTCAATAAATCATTCGTTTATCAAAGGGGATGGTCCATTGCAAGGGACACAGGTATATGATCTTATCCAGCATCAAGCCTTAGCCTGGCAAGAAACGTCACCATTCACAATACCGCTTCCCGGTCCTGGACCGTATGTTTTCAGTGGTAGCGGATCTTCGTATTACCTCGCTCAGACGGCTGCGCATTTTGCCTTGTTGCTAGGGTTAGATGCCCGGGCTCAGGCCTCGACTGACGTGATTCTTGAGCCGGAAACGATGTTACGCGGAACCGGATGCCTCGTTATCATTTCACGATCGGGTACGACAACCGAGGCGTTGTGGGCCGCCTCACGAGGAAAAGAGAAAGGGTGGCCTGTGGTAGCCGTGACGTGCCATGCTGAGAGCCCTCTCGTCAAAGTCGCCGACTTCACCATGGTCTCGCCCCAAGGCGAAGACCACACGATTGTCATGATAAAATCGTTCAGTAGCATGCTCTTTTTGTTACAAAACAGTTTATTGCTTACCGTCGGAAAGTCCGAGTTCCTTGACCATTTCTCCCGTGTGGTTGATGAGGTCGTTCAACACACGATGGCCGTCATCCCCCAAGTCTTTGAGCCCACTCGACCCCGCCGCCTCTATCTGCTTGGCAGTGGGGTGCGATTCGGCATTGCGCAAGAAGGAGCCTTGAAGGCTCAGGAAATGTCGAATCAATGCGCCATGGCTTATGTTCCCATGGAATTTCGCCACGGTCCTTGGGGCAGTGTGACGCGGGAGGATCTCGTCGTTGTCTTAGGTCAGACAAGACACCGGTCGTTAGAACACGATGTCGTGCAGGATTTGTTACGCAGGACCGATAAGGTGATTGGTATCGCGCAACAAGAATGGTTTAACGCGAATCCCATGCATCCGGCCATTGTTCTCCCGGCGAATTGGAGTGATATCACCTTGGGGCCACTGGCCATTATCCCCTTGCAAATTCTGGCATGGCATTGGACGATTGCGGTGGGGAAAGATCCGGATCATCCTGACAATATTACCCAGGTGGTGCAATTACATGATCGACCCACTCATCACGTCTCATCCGAAAAACGCCCATGAGCGGCAGCAAGCGATTTTATTGTTGTTAAAACATACCGGTATGGTCAGGGTCCAAGAATTGGCCGACATCTTTTTGTGCTCCTTGGCTACAATCCGGAGGGATATCCAACATTTGGTGACGCAAGAACCCCAAATCCGTCGCTATCATGGAGCCATTGCCTTGGCACCTGACGCCGCGGAACAACGCTTTGATGATAAAACGGCGTTCTATCCCGAAGAAAAAGAGGATCTGGCCCGGTTGGTCGTCGAATGGCTACCGGACCGCGCCGTGGTGGGGTTAAATGGCGGAACCACCACGACCCGGGTAGCGGCTCACATTGCTCAACATCCCAAAGGACTAACGGTCGTCACCAATGCGATTAACATCGCCTATCAGTTGGCCCAAGCCGACGTGTCGGTCGTCGTAATTGGAGGGGATTTACGGCCCTTCAATTACGAAACGACGGGAACCATGACTATTCAAGGATTGTCTAGCTTGCATTTAGACTGGGCGATTCTGGGAGCAAACGGGGTTCACCCCCGAATTGGGATTACGACCACGGCGAATGACGAAGCGGTGTTGGGACAAGGTTTCCGTCAGGCCACCGATCAGGTGTTGATCATTGCTGATCATAGTAAGATCGAATCCCATGCCTTGTACCGAATGTTGGAATGGTCCGACGTGGACTATTTGGCGACAGGTATGATGGCGGCTCCTTTGCTGCGTCATTGGCCGCTTATGCCTGAACCCGTGATGAACACCCGCCAAACCGTCGGAATTTGGAAAATGGATGGGCGAGGAGGATAACGATGATTTATTCGGTGACCTTTAACCCCTCGTTCGATATGGTGTTCTCCTTAAATCCAGCATTTCATCCGGGAAACACCTACGACCACATTCCCTGGTTGGGCCACGCTGGCGGTAAAGGCAATAACGTGGCCCGGGCCATCAAGCAACTAGGCGGTCCGGTGACGGCTGTCGGATTTTATGGCGGAGCGGTCGGGGCCATGATTCAACGACTGTTGAGCCTGCAGCAAATTCCTTGCCTGGCTGCGTCAGTGTCAGAATCATCTCGAGTGTGTCTAACACTCTTAACAGAAGACGTCACGGAAATTCGCGGGCAAGGTCCCGAAGTATCAAGACATACCAGCCGGACTCTTTTACAGCGATTACGGTCCCAACTGAAGTCAAGCGACTGGATCACGTTATCCGGCAGCCTTCCTCCCGGTCTCACTGCAGATGACGTCATCGAGTGGGTAACGACGCTGCGGCCGCATTGCCAAGGCATCGTTGCCGACCTCTCTGGAGACAATCTGCTCGCAGCCTATGAAGCAGGGGTTAAAGCCATTTGTCCAAACCTCACCGAGTTTCAACAACTGCCGGATAATGCCCCCAGCTTGCGCCTTGCGCACATTTTGGTGACTGAGGGTCCGGATGGGGTGTTGTGGTATCCCCTCTCTCATACCTCGCGACGAAGAATATTTGCCCCGGTGGTTCCAACCAGAAACCCTGTCGGCGCAGGAGATGTCTTCGTCGGTGCGCTAGTATATTCTTTGTGGCAGCGCCAAGATTGGGATCGTGCGCTTATTCGAGCCGTTGCCGCGGCGTCAGCGAGCGTAGTCACGGACGGAGTGGGCGACATTGATGGGGCCTTATTGCAGGAAATTATGCCCCAAGTTTACATCGGAACGCCTTGATTTTAAGGGTTTTAAGGCGTTTCTTAGAGTTCATCATAAACCAGGGTGGGTTTTTGTTCTGTCTTTGGGAATCGCACTACAACCAGCGTCTCATTAGCGAGAATAGACGACACACCCACGGCATAGACAGGAGGTCATTTGATGCCCCGTTCTTCATTAAAAGACAAATTGAGGGATTATGCACAGTCCCATCGCGTCCTGTTAGGGGTTAATGTTGATAATCTGGAAATGTTACTCGGAATTGCTCACGCTCTAAAGAAAGATTCTGTCCCTTTATTTGTGCAACTCACCCCCGAGAGTCTTGAAATATGGGGATATGATGTGATGACGGCGGCTATGGCTGCCACTTTGGATCCGTTGCCCACAACCGTGGGTTGGCATTTAGACCATGCGACGTCCCTAGATGACATTGCTCGGGCCTTGGACTCAGGCTTTACATCGGTCATGTATGACGGATCCGCCCTCCCCCTCAAAGAGAATATCCGGAATACGCAAACGGTCGTGCAGTGGGCCCGCACGTATGGCGCTTTAGTGGAGGCTGAAATTGGTCATGTCCATAAACCGGGAGAGCCTCCGGAATGGGCACAGCTGACAACACCGGAAGAAGCGCTCACCTTTGTTGAAGCCACTGGCGTCGATATGCTCGCGGTGGCCATTGGCAACCATCATGCTACACACGTAGCCAATTTCCAGGTCGATATCGACCGACTCGCTTCGATTCATGCGGCCTGTCCCGTGCCGCTTGTCCTTCACGGCGCTAGCGGTATTCATTCCGAGCTTTATCCTCGCCTTCGGACATCAGGTATAACGAAAATGAATTTCGGCACAGAGTTTCGAACGGTCTGGTGGCAGACCATCCAAGATATGCCTATTGGTAAACCTCGGGAGGTACAAGCGGAAATCAGTCGACGCATCGCGGACGCCATCCGTCGAAAATGGGATCAACTGTCACAATGAAAATCTTACAGAATTTTGTGCAATGGCACCTGCGCTGGCTGACCCGTTAGGGCTTGCGGATTAGTCCCCATGACCACTAGGCCAGCTTCAGAAGTGGGTGAGAACAGCCATCCCTATAACTACTCGAATGGGTGGTTGCTGCACCGCTGGAGTCAATACGGCCGTATCTACACGTTGCTGAGTAATGAGATTTCCTAGCGAGCGGCTTCGCTACAAACCTCAGTATTACCCGGTTGCCTTATTAGGGCTTTTCATCCCGTTGACACTTTTGCAAGATGGGGGCCAGAAGGGTTCTTAGAACCTGAA
>JAKADI010000104.1 GCA_021820675.1 Bacillota bacterium
AAGGTGTGGTAGTTCGTCTTTACGAGGTCAACGAAACATTAACAATCTGTATACGGCGTCCGTCCAGATATCAAACGGCTAGAGTTCTCTTAACGCCAGTGGAAATATACGTGAGAAACATGTTCACGTGATGAATTTATGGACAACTAAGAACAAACTCGGGGAGGATACATGGTGCCGCAGGGCGGAATCGAACCGCCGACACGAGGATTTTCAGTCCTCTGCTCTACCGACTGAGCTACCGCG
The DNA here is from genome assembly GCA_021820675.1 of Bacillota bacterium. Lineage (GTDB taxonomy): Bacteria > Bacillota > Sulfobacillia > Sulfobacillales > Sulfobacillaceae > Sulfobacillus. The sequence goes on from JAKADI010000104.1 coordinate 247, forward strand.
GCAACTTTATGGCGGAGGCGACGGGATTCGAACCCGTGATCTCATGCGTGACAGGCATGCGTGTTGGGCCAGCTACACCACGCCTCCGTATTAACAGTCAACGCTACCTATTATCCTTGGAATAGAGGAACCTGTCAATATCCCATCTCCATGACAAGCAATAAGGGAAGGATAGTATGTCCAATCCGGGCTTCTTCTCGCACAGGCCTTTGGCTTTGAATGGCCAGGCTCTTTACGGCCGCTCGTGCCGTTGCCCATTTCCCATATTACTCCCCCCAAAACCGACAGTTACTTAGACTGGCATCGCAATGAAATTAATCAAACACCGTGAAATTCATCGCTATTCATCAAACAAATGAAAAATTGATCCTTCGCTTGAAAAATTGATCCTTCGCTACCCTATATTCCTCATCATCTCTTCCTTCGAATCGATTTTTGAGGTTATCGTATTCCCGTCTGTAGCGTTGATGGGTCAAAAGGACTTCTCGCACTTTCCAAAAAATCATACTCTGAATTGAGGACACATAACTGAATACCCAATGGCGGACTGGAAGAATCGTCTTTAAATGCTGCAACAAATTCAGTTTTCACATTGGAATGTCCAAATCGCCCTTTGTCAAACTGTTTGGAACAGCTGCGCTGGCTACGTGTTGAATATCGGCTTCCGGCATTAAATCCCTAATCCGCTGACTATGCTCCGTAAACAGTTTTTGAATGGTCTCTCGAAAAACTCGTTCGTTTTGAAAATGGACCAATGCCAAGACCCTCTCTCCCCTTCAACCCGTGATTTTAAACGGCCCTAGTCAGATGTGCCCGCGGAAATCTCATTATTCACGTTCTGGTCCCTACGGGCCGATAGCCAAAAATCGGCTTAATTAAACCGCTTCCTTGGTACGCCGACGATAGATTGTCTCTTATTCGTATATTTATCCCAAGCACATATCCATACTAACCCCGAATATCCTTATCATCGCACTGACCATATTGGGCACATTGGAAGAGGCCGTTGGCATGCAGTTGAATGCCGGAACCATTCGACCCCTCGAACAACAGGCCAATACCATCCTCGCGCAACAGGTGCTTCAGACTGTCCTTCTCCTACAACATCACCAAACCAACCCGGTGACATTCAGCCAAGGATATGCGTGGCAACATCCCTTGTCAATTTCACCCTCTGCCCTTAAACGGGGCTACAATCATGCCGCCATAACGGTGACGATGCACTTACACCTCATCAATACCGGTGACATTATCTAAAACGACAAAAAAGGGGAGTATATTCTCAATGAAGGACAACATAAGCGATCATATCTCGCCTTTACAATTTGGGTTCCTGACTGTGGTCAGTTTTATCAGTCTAGGTATTTTCCAATTTCCGAGGGAATTGGTTGTCAACGCAGGTCCCGACGGATTTTATGCTTTTGGGCTTGAATGCATTGCTGCCTTTTTAGCCCTCTGGCTATATCTCACGGCAGCGCCATTACACAAGGCCGATGCAGAGCCCCATATTTTGCATCAGTATTTGGGTATCGCCTCTTGGCCCCTCGAGCTTGTCGCCGTCATACTTCATGTGATTTTGGCCATCATGATGCTCAACAACTTCGGCATGGTTATGCGTACCTTCTTCTTGCCGGGTATGCCGCTGTGGTCCAAAGAATGGCCAACGCTCGTAACCTGTTTCGCGGCAACCTGGTACAATACGTCGCCATTAGCTCGTTCACTTCAAATTGTCATCTTCCCGACGGTCTTTATATCCATAGCTATTTCGATCCTAGTCATTCCCCATGCCAATTACGGTTTTAGCGTCATCCCCTCCTCCGAGATGATTATCAACAAGCTGGGGCTTCTAGTCGTCGTTCTTTGGGGCCTCTTTGTATTAGCTTTCATCGCCATCAGATTATGGGCAATTGGTCATTACGTGGTTGCTGCGATACATTCCCAACACCAATACGTTTATCGAACAGTTTCAGGTATTGCCACGCTGTTGGTGGGAGCAGGCGCCCAACTTATTACGAACATCCCTGCATTGACCGCGGTGTTTCAGCGCGCTCTACTACCCATCTTTGTGGCTTATCTTTACGCTATTCCCCTGTTCTTGTTAATGGGCTACACCATCCTTCAGTGGACACATCACAATCGGCCCTCTTCTCCACAGAGAACTTGAATGATGCGCCCAGTGGGATCCCCTTCGACGATCTTAAAACTCCAAATCTGACGAAACGCTTGCATGTCTGACGGGATACTCAGGAACACCTGCTGCCGCCGGATCAACGGTGGATCTTAACCGAACCATTCTCACATCAGCACACGGGATGGTCGTTGGGCACTCGGGTTTTTAGGAGGGAAAATGACAAGAAAGACGCCGTGAGTCGTTGCAATGCCAGAATCTTAAGCAGTAGTCGCTTGGAAACACAAAATCCCCTGCAGTCTTAGCAGGGAAAAAATGCTGGTGCCGCAGGGCGGAATCGAACCGCCGACACGAGGATTTTCAGTCCTCTGCTCTACCGACTGAGCTACCGCGGCGATTGATGGCGGAGGCGACGGGATTCGAACCCGCGATCTCATACGTGACAGGCATGCGTGTTAGGCCAACTACACCACGCCTCCGTTTAGCAGCCATTTTGGTGGGCGGAACAGGTTTCGAACCTGTGACCCCCTGCGTGTAAGGCAGGTGCTCTACCGCTGAGCTATCCGCCCAGTTCACAAGGTGCGTAGTTAATTATACTCGCTTTTTAAACCGTTCGCAATGATTTTTGGTCAAATCGTCAAGTCAATCAAAATCACGACGTAAGGACATTCCTCCTGCTATCCATTGATCCACCACGCGTAAGTGCCTTGATGTGGACCTTTTGGCACTGTTACCAGGACCCAGTGATTACCAATGAATCCTAAAAGATGATACTCATGTACATTGGAGAAGGGCATCCGAATATCCAAATGCTCATGATTACCGTAAAGCAAAAGATGCCATGTTCCTTGGAAATTCTGGGCCAAAGTAGCCGACATTATTCCGTTTTTAGAAAAACGCGGTACCCCAACCCACTTTAAATTACGAGCGACGGTATATTTGTGCCCATGACCCGCACTCCAAAAAATGGCCTGATTGGCCGTTCGACCTAAGGCCGCTGGGTGATTTCTGGAAACCCGTACCTGTTCCATAACAGGAAGTGGTATGAGGCCATGCCCCTGCTCAACAAGTTTCCCATTGTTCAAAGCTACAACCACCGTCTGATTCCTCACTATCCCAAAATTACTTATCTGCTCACCGGAAGTCGGAATGACGGCGGGGTAAGTATGGTTGGCGCGGGTCCACAAATAAATTCCCCACCCAGCCCGACCCTGCCCCCATATTGCAGCGCTTTCAGCATCAGATGCCCAGACTACCTTTTTGATGTTGCGTAAATTGCTCGCCACTGACTGCATGGCCGAGATGGGAGGTTGAGAAAAATACAATTGATGACTCCCGGAGTCTATCCACAATGCACTGCTGGCGTTAGGCGCGGGAAAGACAGCTCCGCCAATTCCAACCAAAGGGACTTGTTGGCGGGTTAAGGCCATTTGCCATGCGCCAACACCCGAAGGTTCTGGGACTTCAATCCACTGTAGGCCAGCTGAACGGGCGTTAATACTAATTCCCGTCGATTGTAGTTGAAATGCCGCATTGGGCGTTACTAAGTAGTATTCACCATTACGATACACCAAACCACCCGGTTCGGAACTGACCGCGAGCCAACTTGTCGTCTGCACCTGGTGAGCTGAGGGTATTTTTGCCACATAAAGCTGAATGACAAGAAACGCGAAGAGCAAGAATACTGAAACGGGACGTTTCATAGGGATATTCCTCCTTACCACGCTTATCCATATCCCTATGCTCGTCCCGAACAAATATGATGCCGAGAAGACAGCACCCTACGCTTAAGTTATCGACTTTAATTGTTCGCCTTTAATGCGCGGATTTCCTCCGTTAGCAGAGGCAGTACTTGGAACAAATCACCGACAATACCGTAATTCGCTACCTTGAAGATAGGAGCTTCCGCGTCATTGTTGATCGCAACAATATACTTTGAACCTGAAATACCGGCTAAATGTTGAATTGCCCCGGAAATCCCCACGGCAAAATAGACCGTCGGACTCACGACTTTTCCCGTTTGCCCGATATGATAGGAGTGAGGGACCCACCCTTCATCAGCAACGGGCCGTGAGGATCCTACTGCGGCACCAAGCACGGTAGCTAATTCATCGAGTAATTTAAAGTTCTCAGGTGCCTTCATACCTCTTCCACCGGATACGATAATATCGGCCTCAGTCAATTCCTGAACACCGGTTTGTGCCTCTTTGCGCTCCGTTACAACGGATTGGAAAGAATCTGGGGATACTACCGGGGCCAAGTCCAAAACCGTCGGCGTCTTCGGATCCGGGATAGCCTTATGGATATTGGGACGAATCGAGAACATTTGCACCGGGGTTTCAATGGCGACTTCGGCTAGGGCCTTACCCGCATAGATGGGACGGACAGCCGTGACCCGATTATCAGTACTCACTCTTAATGACAAGCAATCCGTAGCCAATCCCGCCCCAATAAGATCCGCCACTCGTGGAGATAAGTCCTTGCCCCAAGCCGATGCCGGGAACAGGATGACTGCAGGATTGACGTGAGGAACAACATGAGCAATCGCGTCGGCAAATCCATCAGAACTATAACGGGTAAAAGGTTCTTGATCCCAGAATATGGCTTGATCTGCCCCATATTCCCCTAGAACCTTCAACGTTTGAGAGGCATTCGCCCCAAATGTCAACGTGGTCACCGACCCTAATTCAAGTTGCCGAGCCATTGTTAAGACTTCTAATACAACATGCCGGACCTGTCCTTGGTTTTGGTCAAAAATTACGAAAACACCCTGTGACATTGCATACCCTCCCTCAAATAACCTTAGCCTGTTCATGCAGCAATTCGACTAATGTTTTAACCGTCTCGACTGGGTCGGCTGTCAAAATGGTAGGTTCAGGTCTCTCCGACGGTGGTGTGAGTTGAATTAACCGTATTCGCGGAAGGGTATCAATACCAAGGGATTCAAACGAGACACGTTTCACTTCTTTTTTCTTGGCTTTCATGATATTTGGCAAGGTAGGATATCGAGGTTCATTTAATCCACGTTGAGCCGTTAGGACAGCAGGATACGGCAATTCAACAATTTCTGTGGCCCCTTCTAGTTCCCGTTCGGCCCGTAACCTCTTATGTTCTACATCAATATCCAAGTGAATCACGATGCTGACCTGGGGTAAGCTCAGACGGGCAGCTACCATGGGTCCTATTTGGGCTGAATCATCATCAACAGCCTGTTTTCCCGTCAAAATGAGATCGAAGCCCTCATTCTGTGCAACACGCGCTAGGGCATGCGCTACTTGCGCCAAGTCGAGCGTCTCGGAACTCTCAACAACGACTGCCCGGTCGGCTCCCATCGCTAACGCTTGACGGATAGCCTCATCCACCCGCTTGGGCCCCAAGGCTATAACCACTATTTCGCCACCCAGCTTTTCGCGGATGCGCAGAGCCTCTTCAATAGCAAATTCGTCGTAAGGATTAATCACCCATTTTATTCCATCTTCAATAATACCCTGGCCATCGGAACGGATTTGGATGTTGGTTGCCGTGTCTGGAACTTGTTTTACCATCACTAAGACTTTCATCAATTCTCCCTCCCTTGTTTGTGTAGAGAAAGTCTCGGTCATCCTGTAAGCTTGTGCAATGCCATCACTATAGTATCAAGCAAAAGAGATTCTTGACTAGGGAAAATTGTGCGCAAATCAAAAATTAAGGAACCGCGACTAATACGAGCAATCACGGGAGGATCCCCCTCACGCAGATACTGCTCTAAAGTCCCTACGGAATGGGAAGAGGAAAGGGTCAGTCGTATAACCGTTGTAGGAATTTGCGTCCCCGGCATGGAACCCCCGCCGACTTGCGAATAGTCGGATTGCACGTCCATAACCACGGGCACCGTCATGCGTGCTTTCAAAGCCTCGACAAAATGAATTGCGCGAAGTTGGACATCTTCGACACTTTGGTTCATCATCTGCCACAATGGCAATAAATGGGCCCGTCCCTCCAAATACCACCGGATCGTGTGTTCCAATGCGGTTAAGGTCATCTTATCCACACGAATCGCTCGAGCCAGCGGGTATTTCTTGAG
>JAKADI010000105.1 GCA_021820675.1 Bacillota bacterium
GGAGCCTGGGCGTCCTCAATCGGGAAAGAGGGAAGAACCGGTTTTTCCGTGGGAAGAATCCCGACACCAATGGCCTTGGTGAGAAAATATCCGGCTTCAGGACTTCTGGCCGAACGCGCAAAGATTTTCGCAAACAAGGTGTCAAAGCGTTCCACCAAATCACTTAAACTTTTTCCGGGATCCATCGGCCAGATCGCGCGCACCTCAATGTCATCGAGCATGCCCATGTATTGCATCCGTACCGAGGGAACAAAATTCATGTTGTCTGGGTTTAAACTGTCCCGAAGAAATTCTTCGGCGATGCGGTCGTGAAGATCTTGCCAAGCCAAATTCAACGATTGAGATACCATCTCCCTCGCCCTGGTGTCGTCTGTAATGAGCAGGTCGATACTGCGGTCATAGCGGTAAGCATAGTCGGCGCACGCCCCGCCAAACGCGGAAAAAGCGGCAGCCCAACTGGGAATTAGAACATCTTGGAACTCCAATCCCTGGGTATAGCCGGCCACATGAAGCGGTCCCCCTCCCCCATATCCAAGTAACCGGTAATTTTCAGGAGAATATCCTTGGCCCAACACCATCCCATAGAGATGATCGCGCATCTGTGTCTCAAGTAACCGCACTACGCCTTCCGCTGCTGAGAAGGGATCGCTACCCAAAGGCCGTGCGATTTGTTCCTCGATGGCGGCCAGAGCACGATCTCTGTCGACTTTGACCTCGCCACCCAAAAAATAATCAGGATTAATATAACCTAAGGCTAAATCACAATCGGTAATTGACGGAACGCCAACGCCTCCCGGCTCATAACAAACCCCAAGCCTGTGTCCGGCACTGTCCGGTCCCAGGGTAACTCGCTTTACTGCGGGATCAATCCGGACCAGTGTTCCTGTGCCTGCTCCAATGGAGTCCATAGCCAACGTTGGCAATGTTAACAAAAAGCGAGCAACCGTAGGCTCAGTACGCGTCAAGAGCTCCCGTTCGGTAATGAGACCCACATCAAAGCTGGTGCCTCCGACATCCGTACACACCACGTTCTCAAACTGATAGGTTTCCGCCAGACGTCGGGCTCCAAGGATTCCTCCGATGGGTCCAGATATCAAAGTCGTCACCAACCATTCGACGTCAGGCGACACGGTCCCGCCATAGGAAGCGAGAACGCGAACCGGCGCGATACTCTTTTCTTCTCTCAGACGGTCACGAATGTTAAACAACTGCTGACGTGAAGGTCGAGCTGCATAAACTTCCACTACTAACGTATTGAGACGGGCCAGGTCTCCCCGTACCGGGTTTGAACGGGAGGACAGATAGATCGGAATATCGGAATTTGCTTCGCACAAGATGTCCTGAGCAATGGCCATAGCTTCCGATTCGTGGCGCGGGTCCCGGTAGGAATAGAGAAAATTGATGCAAATTGCCCGCACTTTCATTTGCAGTAAAGATCGAACGGCCGAGCGTACTTCATCGGTGTATAACGGCACAACCTCTTCACCGAAAAAGCTAATGCGTTCTCGAACACCTTTGACATAACGCCTCGGTACCAACGGCTCGTTATGAACATGTGTCACAACATGAAGCCGGTCCGAAAATGGGTATCCGGCATAGGTCTGCACAGCTCTCTCCATACGAAAATAATCTTCCATTCCCGCTGTGACAATGACTCCAATGGGTCCATCCCCCCGGCGTTCTAGGAGCCTGTTAAGCATGGAGGTTCCTGAGTACACAACGACACCCAAATGTGGTGTAGCGTTCTTACGGTCAATATTCCAATAATGCAGTGCATCATCGAAAGACCGTAGCAATCCATCCGCTTCATTTTGTGGAGTCGTCTGCGCCTTGCCAATAGTAAACGTCCCCGTCTCATCGACCACAAACGTATCCGTCATCGTTCCACCCGCATCTATAGCTAGAATACGGGGCACTGGTGTTGCCACATTCACAGCCTCCTCTCTTCAGTCGCTAATTCTGAATATAGCCACTAGCCAGCATTGTTGATTTGTGAATTTGCCCAAAATACGCAACACCGTGAGTTTTCCTATTGTTGGAATTAACAATGGGTGTAGAATAATTGGTAAGGTGGGTGATCCACGTGGTAACAGGCGGCACCGAAAGCGGTCATATCTCAAATTCATACCAATTTATGGAGCTCCCGCTGTTTTGGCTGGTGCAAAACCACCAAGACTGGTCCACGGTGCTGACGGTTCTGGAAACAGGGCTCAATGCCCTCGTCCGGGTATGGTGGCCGCTTCCATTTCATCCTCCTGAGATTCATGAAAGCCCCTCCTATGCCGAGAGCCCTTTGTCGCCACGCCGCTTTCCTCTAATGCCGGAGGCATTATATCCGAACTATGCACCGATTCTTTTTGTCAAGGGTCTGGATTCCCGCGCGGGTGCGTGGGCCAGCCACGCTGTATCAGCCTTACGGCAGCGTTGGCAAACAGACCACAAGCAGAACGAAGAGTCTTTCATCAATGTGCTTAACGAGGTCGGAATGCACCTGTATTTAACACAGAGCGAGTGCTGGGACATGTTCACCACACTGGTTCACTATGCCCAACGCTTAACCCGGGCCCCCGTGGTATATGTCGCCGTGCGGCGGGAATCGGAGGACATTATTGAAACCGTAGCAAACCAGGGAATCGCAAATTCTGGTTTTGGATTTCATCTGAAAGTGGGTCGCGGGGTGGGAGGCATGGTGTCCAAAACTCACCAAAGTATCGTGATCTCCGATTATCGGCGCTCCGCCATGAGAGATGCTACGGTAACCCAAATGATTGACAATGAAGGGATTTTAAGCGGTAGCATTGTACCATGGACCATGCCTACGGGGCAGCAAGGCGTGCTTTACGTTACCTACCGCCAAGCTTATCCCGTATGCCCTACCGATGCTCTGTTGTTGGAACGATTTGTTCGCGGATTGAATGACGTATATCGGTCCCAAGAAGCCATCCGAACCCGGCAATCGGAATGCGCATACGCTGTGTCCTTTCCCGAACAATTGCACGTCGCGAGGCGGCTGAAAGATGCCCGGGACACCTTGTCATGGCCCATCTTCAAAGAGGCCGCCGAATCCCTGGGCATCCGAGCGGACATAACCGATCCATGGAATCTGTCGGTATGCTCAGCCTCCGACGAACTGCCGTCCGCGCCACCGAGTGGGGTTGCCCATATCGGATCGCCGCCTTATGAAGGAACCCTGCGCATTTGGATGGCAACGGATTCGCCTCGTTTTACCCAGCTATGGCCCACGATCCGTGAAAGTGCCAGCTGGCTTTTATTGGAAAGCAAAAGCCAAGAATGGAATGAACTTTACCAGCGTTCGCTATGGATTTCGCAAATGCCCGCGATGTCACGTCTACAAACTGGTGCAGACACTCGCGAGCCTCAGCAGTGGGATGAATTGGTAGGAATCAAGATAGCGGGCGATGACATCGAATGGTCCCGATCAGATGCATTGTCCGTACGAAAATTAACCACTAGAACCTTTACCGGGACAGAGCTGTACTGGGACGGCCTGTTTCTCTGGCTTCTCATCCAAGGGCATAATCCGCGTGACACCTGGCCGCGTCTTAGGCACGAGATCTCTCGGTTGAGTACTTTAGATCTCATCATGATGTCATCACTGCGAACAAGCAAACAGCCATTGCAGTCGGCCATGAATTATATCCGCACTAAGATTCTGGAATGGACTAGTATCTATGCTAGCGGCACTTATCGCGCTTTAAATTCACATCATCTCCCCCGTTTGTTGGCTATGATCGACAAACCTAGCCGTGATGAATTTGTAGAGCACACGATAGGTCCTTTGACCCGAGTAGAGGCATCCCAAGATTTGATTGACACCCTTTACAGCTATCTGGCCACTGGCAGTGTGCAACGTGCAGCCAGCCGTCTTTTTCTCCATCAAAACACCGTACGTTATCGCCTTCGCAAGGTCTGTGAAATTTTGGAATTGGGTGGTTTAGACGATCCTTCCGACCGGGAAAATTTATTGCTTGCCTCCCGAATTTGGATGTTGCCCCACAACTCGGAGTGACGGATTTGCAGCCTGCATACAGGTGCGATGTCCTGATTTCTCCATGGTTGTGCGGACCCTTTCCGCAACATACGGACGAAATCCGCCTCAACGGTTAATAGTGCGTCTTGGCTAGACTTCTTGCCTTCCAAGACAACCTCTCAAGAAACAAAGACTTTTGCGATACAATAGGAGAGTACAATGCATAATTGTATCTGCCGCACCAAGGAAACCGTACGGACCAGACACGTGTGTATCCACAACGACCGGTCACACGTCCAAAAAGCGAGACAGGAGGTCAACCTAAGTGAAATTTTGGAACGTCTTTGGTCATCACGTTGGCGATCAAAGCGCGAGTGATGAACTACGGGGTTACCGCCTTATCGGCGGGCAAGTGTTAGAGGTTCTCGATCAACTAAAAAACGCCACGCAACCGAAGGCCCACGCGTACATCCAAATTGCCCGTTGTTTGGAACTCTTTGCCGACACGCTGGTCGACCCATATTTGAATCAAGGAGGAGTGCCAAAACTCCCGGCATGGGTGCAAAATCAAGCCGTGCATCTGTACCGCCCCATTCCCACCTTGGTGACAGCGGCTAAACAAGAGGCCATCGACCCAGGCGGCCAGCGGGATATTGACCTGCCTTGGGTCCTTAAAGGCCGGGTAACGGGCGCAGACAAAGAGGGCACCGAGATCTTCCATCACTACGTCGAAGCTCTTAAAGCCATGATGGATCATGTTGAAGTCTTTTTGGCCGAATTAGGAGAAACGAAACAGGCGCGATTGTATTTTGCAGAAGCCACCACCAATTACGATTCTGCCCGGTATATGCTTAGTGACAATCACGAAATGTCGGTTGCCAACAAAAAATCTCTAGACGATTACCTTTGGACTGCTCTGGGTTATGCCATAGGGGCCGTAGAAGAGGCCTGTGTCCCTGGCATCTTAAATGGTCTTGACATCGATACGGTACTCGAAAGCGGCGAACCCAATTCCCCGGCCGCACCTCATCACGAGCGGGTGGCTCAACCGATTTCCTTTCTGGACGTCGTGCAAGAAATTGCTAACTCCTGGAATAACAATAGCCAATATCCGTATGGCAGTTGGGAGCATCACGAACATCACGAACATCACGAGCATCACCATGATCATGATCATCATCATCACCATCACGATCGGTGGGACGACGACTAGACGATTCACTCCTTAACCTTTATGTCGCTTGATCGGTTGAGGTTAAACGACAGCCGGACGTCCGCATCACTGTCATCCGCGCGCCCAGAAGAGCTCGCCACCTGGCCCTGGCGCAGCTCTCAACGCGCAAGATGCCATTGTCTGCTAAAGACTGCCAACAAGAGGCAAGACTCCACACAGGGGTCCCGCCAACAAAATGCGGAGTGACAACTCTCGAATTGGAGAAACATGAGTTAATCTGAAGGGACCGTTCTGGCTTGTTTTGTTGTTTATCTGTAGCCCTTGACTGAGAGAGTTAAATTATTTTTCCGTTGAATTGCCATGAACTTTGAAAATTTAATTTCGGCGGGAACAGTAAGGTTAAAGAAATCGTACCACCAGCGGGAGAGGTTGACGTTGTTGACGTTGACGAGGGTGTTGACTTGGCCGCAGGAGGCCCGCCAGACTGATGATGAGAATGAGACGTAAATCTCGGATAGACCCAGTGAACATGTGAGACGGCCTCAATCCACCATTTTGGCTTGCGGCCCGGCGGTCGCTCCGGATAGCCATTGGCGCGCAACGCGGAATTTGACGCTGTCAGCGGATTAAATCCCGCATGAGGGGGCGTGGGGGTAACAACCACCGCACCGACGCGAAAAGAAGGGGCCACGGGAGATCCCGATGACGATGAGGCTGCCGTTAAAGAGACACTTAACAAGAGCAAAGTGACGATCGTACTGACCCGACTTATTATCTTACGTAACATGACTTATACCCTCCCTACAAGAACAAGAAAACCATTAAAATTTTGGCATCTATTTAAATTTTACCGTTTTTCTATCTCGAAAACTCGGCCGTTAAGTTGGCACTCCCTCTGGGTCTTTTATTAGTTTTCCTGTCATCTCTAAGCGAACACCAAAGCGAGGAGGCTTGGTCTCCATGGTAAACAGGACCCCGTTTTTATTCACCGGTCTGCTGGCAATGATCAGGGTGCAGTAATATGGCTCACAGGGATGGTCAGGCTGGTGCGATTGGCCGATGCCTGTAGCTCAATCTTCCATAGGCGAGATTACGCATCCGTTACGCCACCCCCGTCCGCTGTGATGTAGAGATGGTGGGTGCGCCTCGGGGTAACGTTCCTGACCCGTCTGATCCCATTAGCGATTAATACTGGCGACCGTGAACGTGGCCGTATCACGATCGATACCGACGTTGA
>JAKADI010000106.1 GCA_021820675.1 Bacillota bacterium
CCCGTACTGACTCCTACGGACCGACCGGAACTGAGGCCGTGAACCATTGAAAACACCATCACGGTGGTAACTTGTAATGTCCAGATGGCAATAGCTATAAACAAAATGGCTAAACCGCTGTTGGGCATTATTGCGCTCAGCGTAATGGAAATTCCATACATCAAAAACGCCGCAGCTCCGAATGGGGCGCGGCGTCCTTGGCGGTCTGCCCATGCGCCAACGCCAGCCAGGACAGCAATGCAAATAAACCAAATGCCCGATAGGTCTATGCCCATGTTTCCCATTGAGAAATGGCGGACATCCACCAAGTACTTGGGAATCCATGCCATCACGCCCCATATACCCATACCCGTGGCTGTATTGGCAATGGTTATTAACCACAGACGATAGTTAGCTAATGGCGATTGGGTCCAAAGCGGTCGTTCTATATTCTTCGCCTTTCGAGCCTCCAAATTTGTCGTCGCGATGGCGGTTTCAGCCTTAGGAAGGGGATCGTCGTGAACGAACCATAGCATGGTCAGCGGGACAAGGGTGAATGCGGCGACTACAAAAAAACATCCACGCCAGCCGATCAACACCAACAAAGCGGTCGTGACAATCCCGGCAATACCGAGCCCTATGTTGATGCCGTTAATCCACCATGCACTGGCCCGATTTTGTTCGTCTACAGGAAACCATCGGGACGTCATGGCATTGCAAGCCGGCCATAGGACTCCTTCGCTCAGGCCTAGAATAATCCGGGATACAAACAGAATCGGCAGGCTGGGCGCTGATCCACCTAGTACCATCATAAGCAACCACAAGCCTAATCCTAGTATCGCTGAACGGCGCGGTCCCCAGCGATCCACCAAAAATCCCCAAAGAGGCATTCCCACACCGTAGGCAATGAGAAAGCTTGTGGCCAATAGGCCGATAAGTGGGGGATGGTGCAAAAGATCCATCTGGGTAAGAAATGGGTGATATGCCACAACAAAGCCAAAATTTCCTTTATCAATTTGTCCTACAACCCACATGAGAACGAGTGTGGGCAAAATGCTTCGCCAACGGCTTGGATGGCGCGTTAAAGAATGGTCCGTCGTTGACATTGACGACTGCCTCATGTTCTCTCCCCTTCTGTGTTGAAATCAGGTCTTGAAAGCTTCTTGTATTCGAGTCGACCTTGCCTACTATAGTAATTAAGTGAGAATAGAGTGTATAATCAATAAATTAAATCGAATAGAAAATTTTAGAACGAAGGTGATGGGGTGACGGAACAGCAACTTAAAACGTTTGCCGCTTTGGCACGCTTTAAGGAATTTAAGACTGTATCCAAACTTCTGAATATTACTCCGTCGGCGGCCCTTGCCCGCATCAAAACATTGGAAGAGGAACTGGGCGGCACTCTAATTCGTCACGGTCGATCGGCGGACCTAACACCACTGGGAAGCGAGTGTCTTCCTCTGGTTCTTAAGGCATTGGCGGCTTTAGAGGCTATCCACGATAAAGTTTCGACGAGTCAGTGGCCATCGCGTGTGTTGATGACAATTGCTGCATCCCCCATTACAGCCTCTCACTTATTGCCACAGTGGATTGCGCAGTGGCCTGTGGCCAGGCGGTGTGACGTTCATATCGTTGTCTGCCATAGTCCAATGGTGGCCAGAATGGTAGCGGAGGGGGGTGCTAACGTGGGTTTTGGGTTTGACATTGATTCGCAAAACCGGCCTCTGCATATCCAATCTCTCGGAGTTGACCCATTACTCTGTGTAATTTCTGGAACCTGGCCGATTTCAGATGACCCAATACAGATACTGCAACAAAAACCCTTTATCGCGGGACCCTTCGAACAACCTCTATGGGCGCATCTGCGTCGCTTGCTTTTCGCTGGACTCTGTCTTCCACGTAAACCATGGATTGAGGTGGAAGACTTAGATAGTGCACGTGGTATGGTCCTTATGGGAATGGGATGGAGCATTCTGCCCTCGTCCTTAATCGCGGACGACGTTCGTCGTCAAAGACTCAAAGTGATCGCCGATTGTCCCTGGAAGTTGCCTGTTCGACACAGTGTGTGTGTATGGAGGACAGATCAAGAAGCCCCATTTAGTCAGCATACCTTAAAGGCATGGCAATCCATGCTGTCTTAAGTAGATCAAGGTGTTTGACCCCTGTCTAACAGCCAGGAAAGACGAACAAGAATAACGATTGGCCGGGCTTTTCGTGATTCCCTTTGACAAGCGTATGTTAAATACTGTTGGTACCTGGGGTGTTCAATTTCAGTGCCACAACTTGCAACTGCTTAATCAGTCTTATTAATATGGGTCCACGCCATACCGTATAGCTGCACAAGTGTCTGCTAGAAGAAACACTTATGCCTCCAAGGGGCACTCTCATCCATGAAAAAGGGACTTTTTGATCTTGAAGTCTTCGTGGGATGTGCATTACTGAGCCCGGGTCGGCTGCTTCAGCCATGATTTCCGAATGACGGTACCGGTGAACACAAAGGCAGCACCTCCCAGAGCACGCCATACCGCCGATAGTTGCATGGCCATGTTCATATTGGTGTGGGCGAATGCCCAAATCCCAAACTCGGGGGCAAGGAAGGCTACTGCGCCGATGATGATGTTATAGACAACAATATACTCACTTCGGCTTTGAGGGGGAACATAAGCTAACAACTCAGTAAAAAGCAAGAGTGTCATGCCACTCAGAAACAGCCCCGATTCAAGATTTATAAGGCTTAAGACCATCAAGTTTTTTGATAAGATTGTGAGCCAAGGGACTGTGGCTAAGCCCAATGATGCATAACCGAGAGCCGTCATACCGCCTTTTTGCCGTGCCAACTTACGCCATAGGGGAAAGCTTATTGCTTGACTTATCAGGGCCAGGACGCCAAAAATACCTAGCCATAAAGCCGTGGCACGGGCCTGGCCAATTTGGTAGAGATTAAATAGGGGCCAAGACATCTGCAAGCCAAAGTTAAAAAATGCCGATAAAAGGGTAAAACGCAAAAACAGGTGGTTATGGAAGATGGCCTTCCACGGAAGGGTCGGAGATGATTGCGGAGCTCTGGACGATGAGACGGGAACATGATGGTGCGATAATGCGACGACTTCTAAAACGCCTAATGCCGCGGCCAAGAGGATAAAGACTTGAAGTGCTCGCGTTAGGCTGTGGGAAAAGATTTGCGTGACGGTACCCGTCAATAGAGTGGCTCCTAAAGCTACAAATGTTGTCATCACATTACGTCGGCTAAAAAAACCTTCTCGCAGGACAGATGGAATAAGATGCCCAATCAGCGTCTGCCATCCCATCATTCCCCACGTTAGGGGAATGTTGGATAAAGTGAATACGATAAGAGCGAATTCGGCTGGGTGATGGGGGCTTAACCACGGAGCAAACGCGAGCGCTGCATACGAAACTCGAGTCACAAAAAAAGACTTGGTTGTCCCCGCCAACAGTGTGGGCAGTTTTGGCAGTCGAATCGCTAAGATCAGACTCGCTAATAGGGCGCTTAGAGCAGGGAGAGCATTTAACAATCCAACCTGCTGTGCACTGGCATGGAGGCTATCGATAAAGTAAAGCGGCAGGAACGTTGTAATAATGGTGGTGGATGCTGTGAAGTATGCCCCATGCCATAGTGAGTATTGCATATTATACCGGAGGGTGGTAGCCCGCATGCGTGATGCTCCGTCCTGTTCCCAATGTGCTGCATCTCATTATAGTACGAAGCTGCTCTCATCGATGGTCCATTTCCAAAATATTTACCGAGATCGGGCGTAACGCTCCCGGGTTTCCGCATGGGGATATAAGCCCGTTGGCTGGACAGAAGTCGTAAGTCTCACGGAGGCTGCGTTGTCGCGGTCTGCCGCCCAGATCTATTCATTGTGGATTGGCGATTCGACGCCGTGATTGGACAACCGCTCGCGAAGAATCAAGCCCCCAACCGAATGGCCCTGAGGCTTGCCAAAAAATTCACTTCAAGGGCAAGCAACTGTACCAGACCGGTTGACTAGAAGGGAAATCCTACGGGATCGTGCATCCAATTGACGTGTGAGCGACGGAAGATGGGCGACGCATTGTGGCGACGGAAATCGGCGCTTGCAACTTTCTAAGGATTGTCGAGCAGTCGAGGCGTGTTTAGCTCAGACTCGTGCAAAAATGAGGCAGGTGGCCGGTAACGGACCGGGGCAGGGAATAGAGCGTTAGCCAACGTGCCGCATGTTGCTGAACGTTGGTTAAATACGAATCGTCAGACGACGGTGCCGAAATGGGCAAATGGCCTGTTTAATAGGATTGCACGTAAAAAATCGTAACCGGGCGCGGCCGCGACTTCGCAAACCCATGCATAATATCCACCGTCAGTGAGAACCCGGGCTATACCAACCATTTGGCTATGGGACCAAGCATGAACAATATATGCGGAGCGATGCCAAGTTAGATCAATAGTTTCCAAGTCCCTCCCTGCCGTTTGGGGGATTTGGTCCCATAATGCCTTAATCGATTCCAAAGGAACATTACGGTCATTACGAATTTTAATGTGATTCACCTGTTAACCCCCGGCCTTTGATTTGTAATTATTTGTATTTCCGTTCTTTCAGACGTGGTCCGGGCATAGCTTGTCCTAGGAGGGAGAAGAGTATGCCTGGACGGACGATCGTACTGGTAGGCAATCCTAACGTCGGAAAATCTGTGGTATTTCAGCGATTGACAGGCCGCTATGTCGCAGTCTCGAATTTCCCGGGTACCACGGTTCAGACATTCGAAGGGTACTATGGGACAGACCGCATTGTTGATACACCGGGCGTATATGGTTTGAGTCGCCTAACCGATGAGGAAATGATCACGGTTTCAGCGTTGGAGTCTGCCGACTTGGTCATTAACGTGGTGGATGGAACGCGACTCGGGCGAGATCTATTTTTAACACTACAGCTTGTGGATGCTGGTTTACCCGTCGTTTTAACGATTAACATGATGGATGAAGTCCAAAGTGAGGGCGCTTTGATTAACACGACGTTACTAGAGGATCTTCTCGATATTCCCGTGGTTGGTATTTCTGCTACCAAAGGTCACAACCTTGCCGTTTTACGGTCGCTCATCGATGCAGGGGTTCGTCGAGTCCAACATCTCGGAAATCAGTGGCATACTCCGGAATCGTGGCAGTTGACACCACTAGAATCTCTGCTATGGCATGAAGAAGATGAACGTATTTCTCGGCGAGTCGGAAAACGGACGGAACAGGGTATGCGCGAACACCATTATGTAATGCGCCGTGAGCGGGCTGATCAATTAGCGGCGCAAGTTCAGTCTCAGGCATCCGCGTTTGGGCCGCATTCTTTGTGGTTGGATCGGGTTTTGCTGCATCCATGGGGAGGATTAGCGGCAGCAATTATCGCGATTGGAGCGGTCTATTATTTTGTCGGAATAATCGTAGCGGGGACTGTCGTTGGTATACTCGAGCAGTATACGACGAAGTTGGTCATTCCACTTGTCAAACAACTGGTGAGTTTTATGGTTCCATCTCATACGTGGCTGTTCCGATTATTCGTTGGGCAGTACGGGATGGTTTCATCGGGACTTATCTACATTGTCGCCTTGTTATTGCCCTTGGTAACCGCGTTTTATTTGTTGTTAGCCATACTGGAAGATTCGGGGTATTTACCGCGTCTGGCTACCTGGCTTGACCGGTGGTTTCTGCGACTAGGTCTCAATGGGCGGGCAGTCATTCCTCTGGTTCTCGGTTTCGGGTGTGTCACGATGGCGACTCTGACCACCAGAGCCTTAGAAACGCAGCGAGAACGGACCATTTCAACCATATTGCTCGCATGGACGATCCCGTGTTCCGCGCAAATGGGTATCATTGTCGGCCTCCTCAGCGGTACTGGCGCCATTTATGCGTTAACTTACGTTGTAACCATCCTAGGACTTTTCATCCTGATAGGCACCGTCCTGGACAAGAGCCTTCCGGGACGACCAACTCCCTTGTTGTTGGACCTACCGCGGCTTCGTCTACCCAAATTCTCTAACGTCTTGTGGAAAACACAGGCTAAAGTTGTAGAATTTTTACAGGAGGCTTGGCCATTATTTGTGGTAGGCGCAGCCCTTATTGAACTCGGCGATATAAGCGGAGTCCTACCTGCGTTAAATCACTTTATTGCACCCTTTTTGCGCTATTGGCTGGGGCTTCCAGGCAATGCTACGGAGTCCTTCCTTCTAGGCTTCATTCGCCGTGATTTTGGAGCGGCGGGATTTTATGAATTGGGACTGACTTCCCACCAGATTGTTACAGGCGCCGTTACTCTAACGCTATTTGTTCCCTGTTTGGCGTCAACTCTCGTCATCTTGAAAGAACGTGGCTGGCGGAATGGGATGGTTATTTGGATTGGATCGATTGCCTTAGCCCTGTTTGTAGGGGGAATTA
>JAKADI010000107.1 GCA_021820675.1 Bacillota bacterium
ATCCGGATAAATTAGGCGGCTCATGATAGACCAAAGTGAACCCGCTCTGTAGGGATCCCCATTTCCTCAGGGTCCAGAAAATCGCGAAAGCTGAGAATAACCTGTCCCGGGTGCTTCAGTTGCCAAACCTTGAGCATCTTGCCCTTCTTCTAGGCTAAAAATGCTTTGCCCTGGGACGGGCTCATCGGTTCCGTCCGGTTGGCAACAGCATACCCGTATTCGCCAAGGCCCATGCAGAGTCAGGGCTCTTAGCGCTTGGAAGACCAATACCTTTTTATCTTTGATGCATAGCCGTCGCGCGTTGTCTTTGTGTTAGCGTTGGTTGAAGCTTCTCACGTGTGGCTCGTTAGAATGACATTTTGGTGGCGTTCGGGTGGGTGGCCCCATATGGCCCCCTGCGCACGCTCCTCATCCAGCAGGACTGGATGAGGACGGGGCTTTTGTCAGGATCCCCAATGGGTTGAACAGGGAAGCCACAATCGAGTACCTGCGAAGGGTCTTGGAATTGCGGTGGAATCCGGATCCAAGATTCGCTCTTTTGGGGTGGGCTAGTTAACGATGTAGGGCAGAGACCTGTCGGTCGCGAAGACGTACCCAAGAAGATGGTACAGTGCCGCATTGTCGTGAGTCTCCTCCGCACGGCTCAACATGTGCCGTGCTTCACATTATTGTTTCGAAAGATGCTTCAGGTTCTGGGATTAGAGGGGCATTGCACCGGAATCCGGTTTGGGCTATACGGAATCCCTCACTGACATTTTTGGGGCCGATACGCGGGGTGTTCTTTGATTCAAGGGGCATCAGGAACAGCCAGATTGCGATATCGGGCGCCCGCGCGAGATTTCGACAGGGTAGGCAGAGCAGCCTCCATAAGCGGCGCCGGCAATACGGAGACGGCAATACCTCCTGCGCCGACGATAGCCACGTCAGTGGAAAAGTCTTCAGGATCTTCGACAGTTGGGACGCTATGCCCGTTGTAGTCAAATGACACTCTATCACCCCAGGCGGTGTGCTCGACATGATCCACATGAATTTTGGGAGGCCGGGTCTGGGGTTGTGCCCAGTGCCATTCCCGTCCTGACTCGGGGAAATTGACGTTGAGATATGTCTCAGAATGGTCGAGAGCATAGGCAATCCACGAGTTCAAATGCAAGACGGTCATGGCTAAAATTTTCTCCCACGACGCATTTTCGGGCGCTGATAAGGCAATGCCCGGAACATTCCGGAGGGATGCTTCGCGTGCCGCTGCGAGAGTGCCGGAGGTCGCCGCATGATAACCAAAATTCCACCCTCGGTTGATACCGGAAATGACGCAGATCGGGTGTTGCGGGCCATATTCCGACAGGGCCAGACGGACACAGTCAACGGGCGTTCCGGAAACAACCCACCAGCCTCGATATTGATGCTCAAAATGTTTTTTGACATGAAGAGGGCTTAGACTGATGCTGTGGCTTTTACCGCTTTGGTTGGTTTCAGGAGCCACTACCATTACCTCGTGTTCTAATGCCGTTACCGCCTGGACCAGAATTTTCAAGCCCATTGACTGGTAGCCGTCATCATTGGTCACCACAATTAATCCCATACGAGTACCTCCTGACCATGCACGGGTTCAAGGGGCGAAAGGACGGCCCTTGGGGTGCGATGTATTATTATTGTAGGAACAATTTCTGGATTCAAAACGATTGTGCGTTAATGGCTCTATCTCAGCAATGCCCTCATGATTCTGTTTGAGCCGTCTTCTTATCGAGTTCCGAAGGCCGAATGGTTCTAACGGCTTTGAGCAGGATAAATGCCTACCCGATCCTTTGAGGAAGACGGCTTTACAGATGTCGTTAATCAACTCGGAGAAAGGGACGGTTTCGAAATAGAATATGATGTTTTAGTAATCCCGTGCCTCAGCAAAGGCCGCATATACGTGGTCCTCGCCAGGCGCTTACAGTTCGCTTACAGATCTTTGGTGGGAAGAAACTCCATCATGCGTCTTGTGAACAGCTCTAGCCATTGGGGATTATCTTCCCTAGACCCCAAGATGTCGATAACTCCTTCGATTGTGATTTTACGCGGCCTTCTTTATTATTTGATGATCGTGCTGTGAAGGTTATGTTAAGTTCGTCTTTGGGGTCATATATATCGCACCACAGTGCGATGCGAAAACTGCGTATTTGTTCAAAGGTCACTGCTCCAACCGACAAACATTCCGAGATGTTGGCGTGCTCCGATCTTGGCTGTTATCGAGAGCCACAAAAAATTGCCATTCGGGAAAGGATTGCCGATACAATCTTTCTTCTGGTGGACGTACGGCCTACGCCCTAAGAAGCCATGCTATATATCGACTGTTTCACGCAAGTCTCATAGCAAATCCAAGAAAATCTCAATGTCACGCCGTGGCCTTGAGTAGGGTATCCTCGTTTTCTCAGCAAGCTCTCGTTGTGCGTTCGCACAACTGTCATAGCTAAGGTTTCGCACCTGCGTAGTCGCCCACGAACAATCTCTTTGTGGCAAGGATCGGCATTATCCGATGACGATTGCGGAGGATGCACTTTCTTCATCTTCTCAGATGGTTTATCCCGGACGGGCGATCCATCATGGCAACTGTTCAAGACTGTGTGGGTGATCGTGCGTTTTCACAGGCAGATGGCCCTCTGCCCTAACAAAACGGCGATGTTCTGCCTTCCGTGATCTCACCGAATCTACCCTGAGTTTTAACATGAGTATCACGCGTTTATAACATCGGCCTCTTACTGTGAAGGAGTAAGAGGCCGATGTTTGTGTCGGAATTGGAATGTTAAAGGAGATGACACTTTGCCGATGAAGAAGAAAAATCGCACGGCGTGGTTCACGCTAGCTTTGGCTGGGGGACCGGCATTGATGGGCTGCGGGACTCATGTTGCGGCAGCGACGCACAATACGGTGGCCCATGGCGCAGGGAAAACGATCGTGACATTTTGGGAATCCCACAGTGCTGCCAATCAGCAGGGACATGCTTTGGCACAAATCGTCAAACAGTTCAACCAAAGCCATCCCGGCATCGAGGTGGAAGTCCATGTGACTCCAGCGTCCGCCAAAGCGTTAGCGGCTGTTCAGGCTGGCGATCCTCCAGTCATGGCCATGATTGGCCATCAGCCTCAATACGGGTATGAACAGGCGCATGCCCTCGTTAACTTAAAGCCGTTGATCTATGGGCCCAAGGGGTTTCCGCCGCAGCAACTGCACCAGATATGGCCCGCGGTGTTTCAAGCGGAGTTAACGCCCTCACACCAACAATATCTGTTTCCGGTGGATATCAAAGTCGCCGAGTTTTTTTATAACGCGAATCTATGGAAAAAGGCCAAGCTCGGTCCTCCTCCCACCACATGGAGTCAGTTGATGAGCGATGCCCAGCAAATCCAGCGTCAGACAGGGGCCATCGGATTAGGCGCCCGGTTGGATCACAATGACTGGCTGCCGCTGTTTTACGCCAACGGCGGTCATTATTTTAAGCCGGGGCATCCCGGACAGCTCGATTTGAACTCGCCGGCGATGGCGCAAACGATACGGCAAGTCACGGCGCGGGACAATGCGCCATCTGTTAAGATTCTCTCCTATAACACCAGTTTCGAGGACTTTGCGTCGGGCAAACTGGGCATTTTGGAAAACACCGCTGACGGTTATGAGATGGTTCGTGAAGAAGTCGGCGGAAAATTCCCCGTGGGGGTGTTTTCCCCTCCGCCAGGATCCACCGGTCATTCCGCGTATCTTTATCAAGGACTAAGTTTCGTAATTTTCCGACATTCATCGTCGGCACAGCAACAGGCAGCCTGGTCTTTCATCAAATATTTTGACTCCCCCCAGGGGCAAGCGATCTGGTCGACGGTGGGCGGGGAGCCTCCTGTCAGTCAGGCCGATGTCGCCAATGTCGAAAAAATGGCCGGAAGCCAATTTTCGGCTAATCCGGGACCGTACGCCGGGACGGCTGTCGCCATTCGCCAACTGGAAAGCGGCCATGTGATTCATAAAATCATAGGCCCCAACCAAAGCGAGATCGATACGGTGATTCAGAATCAAATCCAGAGCGTGGTTCAACACAAGGAATCGGTCAGTCAAGCCTTGCAGACGATGCAAAAGCAGGCCACCGCGTATTTATCAGGCGCTGCCGTTCAGTAAAGGAGGCTTCTATGCAAGAAAACTGGAATACCGCATGGGATAGGCCCACATTATTGACCCCATCCAAGGGTGCAGGACGCGCCTTAATGAGGAGCAGGAAAGCGGTGAGTGGCTGGTTGCTGGTGCTGCCCGCTCTGGGGATTTTAACCCTCTTTACCTATGGCCCCGCTCTATTGGTAGTCGCCATGAGCTTTTATCATTGGAGTTTGGGTGGGTTTCAGGACTCCCAGTGGGTAGGGGCTTTACATTACCGGGAACTTTTGAATCCCATCTCGGGGTTTCTTAAGTCTCTGAGCGTGACCTTCTATTATGTGGGCATCATGGTGCCCGCGACCGTGGCTCTGGGACTGGGCGTTGCCTGGCTCTTCCGGGGAGCGGTCCATAAGTCGACCCCCTGGCTGACGCTCACGCGGGCGGCGGTCTTTTTGCCCTATATCACGCCGGCTATCGCGACGTCGATTATCTGGGTGTTTATTTTTAATCCGCAATTTGGTCTCGCTAATGCGGCGCTCAAACTCTTTCATCTTCCTGCCTTGGGCTGGTTGGTGAGTTCGACGTGGGCTTTGCCGGCGGTGATGGTGAACAATTTGTGGCACAATCTCGGATTTACCGTGGTTCTCTTCCTTGCGGGGTTGTCCAATATCCCGGGCGAAGCGGTGGAAGCGGCCTGGTTGGATGGCGCCAACAGCTGGCAAACGTTTCGTTATGTGATCTTGCCCTACCTCTCGCCGGTGACGCTGATGGTGGTCATTTTAACGACGATTCAGGCCATGCAGGCCTTTGGATCCATTTACGCCATGACCGGGGGACAGTTTGGCGGGGGAGGCGGGCCTTTGAATTCGACCACGACGACGGCGATTTATCTTTACAAATCCGCGTTTATCTTTTTCCACTATGGGTATGGAGCTGCAGTTTCCGTGGTGCTATTTGCCGTCCTGCTGGTGATGACGATTGTGCAAAAACAGGTCGGTGAAAGATATACCTCTTACCAGTAAGGCGCCGTCTGACTAGAAGCCATCAAGGAATGTAAGGAGGAAAGCGCTATGCGCTTAGGGCAGCGGAAAAACCAGCGGGTATTGCGGATGGTGGGTCAAGCTATAGTGGCATTGGGCTTTTTGTTCCCGTTTTACTGGGCGATGGTATTGAGTGTGGCGCCCAAATCCCGCGTTTTCACTCTCCCCCCCGACCTGGTTCCCGGATGGGATTTCCATCCGTGGGAACGGGTATTTCAGGCGGCGCCCTGGGGACTCTATTTCCTGCACTCGGTGATTATTACCGGCAGTACTATTCTTTTGGTGTTGGTAACGGGGGCGACTGCCGGTTATGCGTTAAGTTTGCCCACTTTCCGCGGGCGTGAAATGGTATTCGGGATATTTTTGGCGGCCCTAATGGTACCACCGGAAGCGATTCTCATTCCCGACTATGTTGTGGCCTATCATTTGCACATCTTGAACACTCTGCGGGGCCAGGTGTTGCCCTTTGCCGTGAATGTCTTTGCGATTTTCATTTTTCGCCAATTTTTTAAAACGTTGCCGAGTGAGTTGTGGGATGCCGCGCAACTGGACGGGGCCTCCTGGTGGCGATATCTCTGGCATATGGCCTTGCCCTTGTCCAAACCGGCCGTGGCCACGGTGTCATTGCTCACATTCTCTTCACAATGGAGTCAGTTCCAGTGGCCTTTGATTATCACCCAGGGTCAGGCCGCGCGCCCTATTGAAGTCGCCCTATCCTACTTCCAGGGATTTGACGGTACACATTGGCGCGAACTGGCGGCTGCCTCCATTTTGACGCTGATACCAATTATTGTGATGTTTCTCTTTACTCAGCGGTATTTTGTGGTGTCGGTGGCGGGTCGGGTGGAGGATCGCGAGTCCTCGTCTCCCATGACCCCGCTGAATCGGTAAATCCAAGGCTGGGGAAGAAGATATCCCCAGCGCAATCTGTCGGAATTGCAATTCAAGTCGCAAGGTCTGAACTCCAAGATCTGGGTTATCAAGCGTCAAAGCATCCCCACCTTGCGGTGGGGATGCAGGAGCCCTTGCTGGTAGAACCGCTATAATCGGCGCGCATCGTCCTGATTATGGATTAGGGGGTTTCTTATGGCTCCTCGATATGGTAACCAAACGCACGATAACTGGCGGCCCGGCGTTGATACATGCGCGCTAATTGTGGTACCCCCAGATCAACGTAATCGTA
>JAKADI010000108.1 GCA_021820675.1 Bacillota bacterium
TCGCTCTTTTTGCCGTTGAAAGTCCTGTGCACTAATTTGTCCTCGCCAAAATGCCGTTTGTAGACGGATCCTATTCCTGAAAATCCGCGAACGGACGAACACGATTTGCCCCATTTGGGTTCGGCGAATCGCAAAAAATATTCCGGATCCCGCAAGGACTCCCATCGCCCACTTGATTCCCGCACCGAGTCCGGGATAAAGATGAGATGTCAAGACACGGCCATCTCGCCCTTGGCCAGCGACCTGGCGTGCGACCATGATGGAAAAATCTTCCCCAGCCATAAGGTGCGAGGTCACGTATTCACTGAACACAGGACTGCCGGCGACAGCGGCAAGATGACCGCGTCCTTGCCAAGCCAAAGCAGGATTCAAGACGGGAGGCAGCGTCAATGGCAAGGGCACTAACATGGCTAAATGGGTGATGGTGAGATAAGCCGGCAATGCATAATTCTGCATTTGGCCATTCCAAGGCACTTGATAGCGCAAGGCGAAATGACGGTGCCTGGTCTTAACGATAGCGTAGTGACTTCGGACGGAGATCAATCCACCATTGATCGGTTGAATTCCGCTAGCATGCGACAATACGCCGATAACAGCGGTCTGGGGATCACGTTGAAATAGCATTTGCTGGTATATGGCCAAATGCCTGGGAGCAGGTAAAATAATCAGGATTTCGGTAGAGAGCGGGTCTGGGACGCTTTGCGCTTTGGCAACAGCCCTATCTGCCCCTCCCCAAATCATCAGCACCATAACGCCTAATACGGCGATCCTCTGTATCATTTAGCCGTTGGCCCCTTTCCCGTCCGAAGGGCAGCGCTGTGCAAAACGAGGATGCACCTGGCCACAATCCACGCACAGGGATTTTCGAGTCTGGGTCAAGACTTTTTCCGAAAGCAAGGGAGCCGTGCATACCGGCACGAGTACGAGCAATAACACCGCAAGAGATAATAGAGCAGCTAAAACATCGACCATCATAGCGGATCCCGCCCTTCTAATCCAGATGACCCAACGGTTACGGCAGGGGTATCAGCTATGCGATAGGGCCGTTTTCGGTCTTTTCCATGCTGTGCGGCTAAGGTCCATAACGTCGCCACAATCAACAAATACATCCCCGTCCAAATCCATCGCACCAACGGGTTAACAAAAATCCGGAGTGTCGCCCCGTTATGTCCTGGACTGCCCTCTAAGACGCAATACAGATCATTAAGCCAGGTTCCATGAATCGCCACCTGAGCCACCGGCTCAGCAGACCCCGGGAAAAATGCTAACCCGGGCTTTTCTTGAAAATGGCGATGGCCGTCTTGAACCGACAAATTGGCTTGAATTACCTGATAACCGGATTCTAAGGACATTGAGAGCCCTTGATAAGCGATATGGTATCCCGACACGGTGATACTCTGACGCGGCATTAACGTTTTGGTCACCTTGACATTGTTGGTGTGAGATCCCGCCACCCCTAACACGATGACTAAGAACGCCATATGGGCCAAATATCCGCCGTAAAGACGGCGATTATAGGTTAAGGCATGAAAAATCGCTCGAGTCCAATGAATATTGTGGGTCTTTTGGCGGTTCTTTGCCGCACTGAAGAATCTCCGCAGCATGGACGTCCCGCTGAATACCGCGACACCAACGACTGTTAGGGTCAAGGGCGTACGCACACCACAGATATAAACCGCCAGCATGGTGCCCATCGATAGACTTAAAGGAATTTTAAATGCTGGGAGAAAGCTTCCCCTGCGGGTGCGCTGCCAACCGGCAGCCGGCATGACACCTAATAGAAATCCCAGCATGATAAATAGCGGTACGGTCAGCCGATTGAAAAATTGTTTGGTGAGAACGACCGCAGTTCCCGTAAAGAACTGAGATAACACGGGGTAGAAGGTGCCGATGAGAACAACCACGGCGATCGACGTAAAGAGGATATTGCCGAGCCAATAAAGGCTTTCTTTTGATACGGTTAAGTCTTCTCCTCTCCCGTCTCGCAACAGATCCCGTCTCGACAGAAATATGAATAACACCCCTATCACAACGATCAGCAGCAAGCACAAGAAATATGGGCCGACACCCGTTCTGGTGAAAGAATGCACCGAATTCTTCAACACACCGCTGCGGGTGATATAGGTTCCCACCAAGGTCATAAGAAAACTGCCAACCCCTAAGACCGCGGTCCAGAGTCGAAGAATGCCCCGTTTTTCTTGGGCTTGAAGGGAATGGAGAAAAGCGGTTGCCAAAAGCCAGGGCATAAGCGAGGCATTTTCCACCGGATCCCATTCCCAATATCCTCCCCAGCCGAGTTCCATGTAAGCCCACATCCCGCCCAAAACAATGGCCATGGATAAGAACATCCACGCAAATAGAGTCCAACGTCTCACCACCCCAATCCAGTCGGCAAGGGGCGCACGCGTCCATAGTCCGGCGAGTAGGTATGCTCCCGGAACCGCCATCCCAATGAGTCCGATATACATGGTGGGTGGATGAATACTCATAACCACATTTTGTAACAGCGGATCCAACCCGGTCCCGTTTTGGGGACTACCGGGCACCAGACGAAAAGGGTCCACAACAAGATTAGACATAAACGTAAAAAACAGCAGCAGACTCGCCAAATAGAGCAGGGTCACGGAACCCAACTCCTTTTTATCATGCCCCGCCACACTCACGACGGCAGTATAAAGAGATAAGATCCACCCCCAAAAGAGGACCGAACCGGAATTTCCTCCCCACAAAGCCCCAATTTTATAAAGAAGCGGCAGAGCTCTGTCGGAGTGATTGTACACGGCTTGTACGGCGTAATCCCCTGTCAAGAGTAAATATTCTAAAGCCAAGACAGCCATGGTAAGCGAGAGAGCCGCAGCGAAAACGGCTCCCCGAACACTATGGGCAAGTCGCGTACTGCAGGAGTACCGGTTCCAGATCCCTAAAACGACGACATATAAAGAATTACCGCCAGCCAGAAACAGCGCGTATCGCCCAAGTTCCGGCATAGTCACGGGGTCTCATCTCCTTGCTGTAGGGGCTGCGGAATAGTGGTTCGGACATTGAATCTCTAATTTTTGTGCCTTGAAAACATCCCCGTCCATATGCCCTTTGACAATGGCCTGGGCGTTTTTAAATTGCTCACTGGGCATAGATCCTCTGTACAGAGTGGGCAACTTTATGCCATCCGATACCAAATTGAACCGTAACGTACTCGTCTGAGGATCATAGGTCACACTATTCGATTCCAAGGTCCCCTGAACCCGGACGGTATGATCAGCTATCCGCCGAATTTGAGCCTTATATTGTCTGACGGTGAGAAAATAATGGGAAAAGTTGTGCGCCCCTTGCGTCAACAAGTAAGTCAGGGATATGGCAATCACACTACTGCCCACATATAACTTGCGCCTGTTTGTCATAGCCAATATCGTTGCCACCTGTCTCGCCGGTTGTATTTCTTATCATGTTGCGCAAGTCAAGCGAACATGATACACTACATTTTGCACGTCACGCATGTTGACGTTGCCGAAGTGGTGGAATCGGCAGACACGCGGTGTTCAGGGCGCCGTGAGCAATAGCTCGTGTGGGTTCAAATCCCACCTTCGGCACCATAAAGTTTTTGGGTAACATTGTTACAACTTCTCTTGGGGTAGTCCGCGGGAAATCGATCCGACAAAAGACCCGACACCACGTCACGATGATAAATGGGGTCTTTTTTGTGTGCCGTATTATCTATCCATTTCGCCTCGAGGTTCGGCGACATTAAGATTTCTTCGGAAACGAGCACTAGAATTGGGCTATTGATAGGCGTGGTTTCCCCATATTTTCCCTAGTCCGTTATCAACGCCCCCTTTCGGATGCGCCACACTCAACGTACATGAAAAACGCGTCTGAAACCTCACGATCTTTTGGGGAACGGACGACAACGCGCGAGGAATCTGCGTCGGCGAAAAACTCTTGCGGCCTTCTGGAATTTTATGTTAAATAGAATTATTGGTTGTGCACATCTTTCGGGAACACGTGATCATGGCCCGAAAAGTTGCTAACTGCCACCAAAATTGGTGTTGAGCGTCTAAACACCGTCTACTATTTGTAAACGCCCATTTAAGCGGTTACGTTCCCGTGATTCGAGGAGTTCTCAAAGGCTTCTGTCTCATGATCGGCCATGAAAGGGCCAGGGTTTATTTTGGCAAGGACAATCGCCGCATTAACCGTATAGGATTATCCACCTACGCAACGAGACTGGAGGATAGCTATGGTCAACCGTCCCTCTGAACCCCCATATGATGAACGCGTCAGGTCAATCGACGAGCAAATTGCCCACCTTATTTCCCAACGCGAACAGATTTCCAATGGCCATCCCGGGGTTCCTTGCC
Source organism: Bacillota bacterium (assembly GCA_021820675.1). Classification (GTDB taxonomy): domain Bacteria; phylum Bacillota; class Sulfobacillia; order Sulfobacillales; family Sulfobacillaceae; genus Sulfobacillus. The sequence continues at coordinate 4,356 of JAKADI010000108.1, forward strand.
CAGTGTATCTGGATGAATGGGCCGAGAAATTCCACGTGCCGATGTCCGCTTTACGGCAAACTTTTTTCGCGCTCTATTACTGGCATGAATCCCAACGACGGTTAGAACCCGCTCAATTCTTGCGTTTGGTGCCTGTAGGACGCCATCAAAATCATGGCAACCTTCAGGTCATCATTCCTTATGTCCTACAATACGCTAATTGCAGTGTCATAAAAGTCGAGTTACACGGTGCTTGCATTACAACGGGAATCGACGTGGAACTCATGCTCATCATTAATGGCTATGATTGCCATCCACACAGGGGAGAGGTAGACCGGTACTACGCTGCGTTACATTTCGTGGTCACGCCCATCATTCCAGACGATATGATGCCGAAATTGCCCATGACCGTCACCTTTGAGTCACATTTGACACCGCCAATTGAAGAGGAAAAACCGGTGATCATTCCCTACACCACCGTAAGGTTTGATTCCGGGGATTAAGGTGGTGCGAAGGAGTCCTCCCGCCAAGGAACTTCGCCACGTAGCGCTAGAATTCGTCTTCCCACGATCCAAGGAGAAACTGACGAACCGATATCCTCAACAACCCCAACTCCCTCATACGGTACTGTAGGCAGTGATATTCGATGAGGGTAAACCCCTAGGATGGGAAGTCGAGCGGAAGGGTTAATGAGACGGGCTTTCATCCGCACAACAACTTCGCCTGTATAAGGAATCGGAATGTCTGTCCTTATATATAATCTCCAACACATCTATTGGCTCACCAAAGACGGCAAATTGTATCACCCGATTTTGCCAGTGAATACGCTCTCGAAAATGGTCCTAAGGAAGATCTCCTCCAAACCATTTTTTCCCATAAGCCCCACCTTTGGTGCCATATATAGATTTCAAGTCGCATCCACAGCGCAGTTGCTTATGGTGAGACCCATGTAGTATAATCATATCGTTGCCGAAAACCTTTAGGTCTTAATAGTTTATCGACAATGTTTTGATAGCGGACAGTGTTAAAAGATTGTACATTTCGGATGCTTTTTTCTTTACCACCATAGAATTTGTCGGGATGGCGGAACTGGCAGACGCTTACGTTTGAGGGGCGTATGGAGCAATCCGTGGGGGTTCGAGTCCCCCTCCCGACACCACAATTTGATCAATGCACGCACGGCTTAAATTTACAAGTTAGAGCGTGTTTTTTTATTTCCCTGAAGTTGCCCAGACAAGTCCTTTATAGGTACAATTCTTAGCCAAAATGTCCTTCAATATGTTGATTTGCATTGATAGCGGTCGGCAAGCGGGAGTTAGGCGTGTTCTACCTTTGTCCCCGTAGTGCGGTTGCCAATTTCTTCGAACATTTACTGGTCCAGTGTAAGGGAGATGCCAACAAGCGAGGCATAGTGCCCTTTTTTCAAAGTGGATAGTTTGCAACGACGGTCGATGCAGTGCGTGCAGACGAGGGAGAGGAGTAACTGCAACAAATGGCGTGCATTCTCCCCCTTGTCTGATAAGACCCGTATTCTGCAAGCAATGGAGATGAAACCGACGACAGTGTCCCAACGTTTCACAAGATAGGTGCGTTTTTTAATGTGGTCAATGGGCACCCCTTCGAGGATATAATTGTTTGGGCTAGGGGGTGTTTTTCCTTAACTTAATCCCGGTTAAAATCTCGAGTTTTTTCAGATCAAAGCCTCGGGCATTGGTTAAACCGCCAAACGTAAATTATTACCCAATATACCCATGTGAAACCCTACACCACTGCCGTACTCACATACCGTTATTCATCCGCAATGATGCTACCAACCCGCTTAACCAAATCCGGTATTTGCCGCTGCCGAATTACTGCGTAAATGGCACCAATAATCAAAACCGCCAGAACGATGCCGGGAAAAAGATTAAATGGGGCAGGCTGTCCTGGCTGAATTAATCCCCATAAAGGGAAGAGCAACGCCAAAGTGCCTAAAATGGGCACGATAAAATGTTTCCA
>JAKADI010000109.1 GCA_021820675.1 Bacillota bacterium
CACAGGCTGTCACCGAGCAGGTCTGCCATTAAGAAGAAACGGATGAAGACTCCTTCACCGAACTCGCGGCCATGTATCGTAAATTGATCGCGGCGTTCCCATTACGGTCATGCGGCGTGTGGCACTCCGAACATGTTCATTCCCTGACATTCAACGGTGCTTTCGCCATTTTATAGCCGCACGCCGAACATAGTTTGCTGCGAGGAAGCCCAGCGAAAGGGTTTTAACCTGGCAATCTAATATAAACACGTTAGTTACTATTTATGACGCTGCTCAAGCATTAGGTATCAATTTCTACATTGCGTCGTTGGGAACGTGAAGGAAAATTGATGCCAGAGCACACCTCCGGTGGTCATCGGCGTTACGATTTAGCCAAGTTATGCCCCGAACGCGTTGGCGACGCCCGAATTCTCTATTGTCACAATGCGGATGCTGAAAAGCGGAGGGAGTCTGGGATGACCATGAGCTTCTTCCCCAGTCGGGAGTATCAAGGACGGAGCAGATAAAGTCGAGACGCGGTGGTGAAGGTGTGGATTATCCTACGGGACGGCGTCAAGGATACCTGGGAATTCAGTTAAGTGCATTTAGTTGTGATGCCCGTTGTTGAGCACGGCCCCCCAAGCGACGGGCTAGCCACTCTGAGACAGGCTCCATGAGCATTTCGTTCCAATTGCTACGGCGGTTGTTATGCATATCGACCCACACTTCCTTACGCCGGGGCCATACTGTAACCTCAATTATTCCAGGATGCTTGACGTGGCCCAAATGACAATGCACTGAACCTTTTTTAGACCGGAGTGTCGTGTTCTGCTTAATCACTAACCCAAATTCGTCCGCAAGTTCTTGCATGACGACCAAGATTGCGTCTTCAGTCCACGAATCGAATTTCGGTTCCATGACGTCGTATGTCATCCGCAATAAGTGCCTCCTGCTTTGGGTACTCGCAAAAAAGGATACCACCAACGCTGACGGCCTGGCAATGTTCTATAAGTAAGCTGCCTATGATACCTGAGTATTTGGCAGGCCGTGGAGGCTTTCTCACTCCATGCTCTATCCTCAATATTGGGCGGGTTAGTTCCCTGGGGAGTCAAATAGGCGCTCCACAACCGCTTGGTAGCCTTATGTGGGTCAAGTGAGACATTGTTCATTCTAATAATATACACTGGAACCAAAGGCTACGTTTATTCGTGCCGCTCGTGTACTTTGGAGCGCCGTTGTTGCCAGTTTGGCTCCACATTTCGACATTCGCCTGGCATCGCGCCGCACCACTCGTTTGGTGGCTTTATGCCTTCATCTTTGTGTCACAAGCCTTTGGGCCGTTCGGGGCATTGGCATCCTGGTGCTGGTTTCGGAACTCGAAGTAGCGGGCCAGATCCTCAATTTCGGTCTAGTGATTGCCTTGCTTGTCTGCCACGTCGAACTCGCGGCCTTCGTCTGGGTGTTGTACCTCTCCTGGATTGTGTCCACGACGGTGTATTTTCTATTGAGTATCAGGCTGCTGAATGCTTCTCCTCTTGTGTGGCCGTGGCCGTTTCCTGCACCGTTAATCAAACAGTTGGGCAGTTTTGGTGGATGGCTGCAGATTAATCGGCTCTCCAAGCAGATAACCAACGAGATCGATCGGATTCTTACCGGACTCTATGTGAAGACGGCGGAAGCAGGGGGCTTTCAGATTGCCTATCGGGTGACTGATTGGCGATACGAAATAGGGATACACCGTACTTACCTCACACCCGAATTATCTCTGTGGCCACAGCGCAAGTGAGGGGTTCAGTTGCCTTGGCATGAAGAATATGATCGTAATTTTATCAAATCATACATATTTGCTCCTATTGTCACTTTATTGTATTCTTTTCAATATCTTCATAGGAATACTGCTGCGTATGTGGTGGGTGTCATGCACGGCTTTGTTGAATGATGAAATTGTTGCTGGTATTGGGTAGTCATGGGCGGGAAAAGGATTATCCAGTGACGTCGGCGACCGCTCCAGATTTGTTAAGTATTATGATAGGACAAAGTGAAAGGTAGGACGATGTGTGGCACAGCAAGACAATGATCAAAGACCATTGCTTCCCAGTGAGGTGAATGGCTATCCATTTTATTCTTGGGCAGGTTTAAAAGTGACGGAGGCGGCTGGGGGACATTCGACCATTGAATTGGATGTTCAACATCATCACCGAGGAGGTGGCGGCACAGACGCAGTGAATGGTGGGATTGTCGCTTACATGTTTGATGGACTTTTGGGAAGTGCAGTCCGATCCATCTGGACAGCAGATGTCCTTACACAGGTGACGATCACGTTAAATATCCAATATCTCCGGATGATTCAAGCAAAATCGCGCGTGGTTGGACATGCTCAGGTGGTTCGTCAAGGAGCGAGCACGGTTTTTGTTGATGGCGAGATTTTTGACGACTCTGGTGCCGCTTGCGCCAAATGCACGGGGATCTATCGTCTATTTCGCAAGAAATCAACGGAACGGCGTTGAGTTAATATCCAAGTTGGGGGTAAAAACCGTGAGGGGTCTACCCGTGCGGATTAGATCTATCGGCCTACAGTTTGCTGAGGGTTTTGCTATTAGGCCATCAAATGATGGCCTGTCTGAAGCCAATAGTAATGCCGGGTGTAAATGACCTATAGGGTTTCCCCCCAATCCCTAGTCCCATTTTAACATTCATTGTGATGGCGTAATTCGCTCAAGAAGGACTAATTGACTTATAAGAGTCGTTCACCATTGTAACTGCAATGATGCTTAAAATTCCTAGAGAGGTGACCAATGTGCTGCATCAACTACTTCGCTGGGATGATCTTACGGAAAAGCAATTGGAACAGATTGAAGACACACCTCCATCTGAAGCGAGCCGGCTTATAGTGCAGTGGAGACACCAAAATTTCTCTTCCCCGCGGATCTACCTATTGTTGGCTTTAGCCTCTTCAAGATGGGTCGACCACCGGGGACCTTACATCGGTCATGGAACCTTTAACGGGGGGCCGATGTTACGCGCTAGTAATTACCTGAGTGCCGAATATCGGAGTTTGGCCTTATTGCACATGACTGTGTACGTGTTGGATCTCTTAAGACATCCAAATTATGGGCCTTATTGTATGCAGGAATCCTTTGAGTTGACGGAAACCATGGAACAGCTTCAAACCGGTTTTATTCCGGATGTTGAATCGGGCTCAAAGGCCTTATTATCGGAACACCGTGCGGCTCACTTGGCTAAATCGCTCGGACGGGATGCCCGGGGGTTGATGCTTGAGGCGGCGCTGCGCCAATATCCTGAAAATGAACATCGGCTGTTGATTGTCCAACGTGCCTTGCAATTTTTAGACGACATCAACGCATGGTCATATGCGGAAGCCTTCTTTCGTCCTGCCGTACAATACCTGGCGAATCGACCTGATGCTCGCATGGCAAATCAGGTGATGCAAGACTGGGCGGCCCTATCTTACCCGGAACTTGCAAAAAATGTCGAGCACAGTGTCTGTCGTGACCTGATTGAGAACCTTATCGAATGCGAATACGGAGAGGAACCGGAGATCATAGGCGCGTCGATTAATGCCTATGTAAACGGCAATACCCTACGAGAAGCAATGTCAATGGCATCCTCTGCCTTGATGTTAAGGTCAGGATTTGATGCCCACGCTGTCACAGGCATCCATTGCGTTATGGACCTACTGCGAGATGAGAAGTGTCCTGCATCCATTCGTGGACTAACATGGCTTCTCGCCCTTTCAGGTTCGCGGACCAGGCGGCAGAAGGCACAACGTGCGCAATGGTCTCAGGTCGCTTCAGCGCGGGTAGGGTCTTCTGCGGTGACCTTCGAAAGGCTGCGGCAGATCATTCATGAGGATGGCAGTGGTCTGGACGCTGCAGCGGCCACTAGACAAATTCTCCAGAGTGGAGGGGACCCCACGTCTGTGGCCCGCGAGTTAATGCAAACGAGTCTTGCGACGTCTGATCCCTTTACGGCCATTCACAATGTGAAGATGCTAGGAGGCCTGTTAAAGGAAACACTGCATTCCCAATGGCCAGAACAAGCGTGGATTCACCTCAGCGCGGGGGCGCGCGTCGTGGCGATGTCGGTTGAACGCTCACAGGCCATGCAAGACGTCCTGCGCCAGTGGTTGGTTCTGCACCCCGAGTCCCGTTTCTTTCCCCATTAAGTACGGGCTGTTTATATACGGCCAAATGATGTGTGGAAAGAATCCTGTATAGCAATGGCTCATATTAGACCTTCCCCATGCGGTGCAAATGCTCTAGATAAATAAGATTTTCGCGTCATGTGAGCAGAAAACAACGGATCTAAAATGAAGGCGCATCAATCAAACAAACATCCGATCACTTGCGGTGACGACGGTAAGGAAGGTCGCATCATGACAGCATACGATCAACGTAGAGAGCATGTATTGGACGGTTGTGCCCAGGTTTTCGCCGAAAAGGGATATGACTCGGCCTCGATTCGTGATATCGCCCGTGCGGTGGAAATGAGTGCCGGCGGATTGTACCATTATTGTTCCAATAAACAGGATTTGTTATATCAGGTATGCGACCGGGCCTTTCGCTCTCTTATTGCCCGGTTGGAGGAAGGGCTGTCGCATGTCGACGATCCCCAAGAGCGTCTTTACACCGTGTTTGTTACCCATCTCACCTATTTTCTTGACCGTCCTGACGAACTCATAACGTTGACGGAGAATCTGTCATCGTTAACACCTCCTGGGTCGGCCAAGATTCGGGAATTGCAGCGATGCTATTACGACATCGTGTCGGGTGTGCTGGCATCTTTCCCGGGAATAACCGCGACGTCGCTGAGAGTGGCGACGATGACTCTCTTTGGATCAATTAACTGGGTTCATACCTGGTACCGGAGGGGTATTGACGGGGGAGCCGATGAGTTGGCTCGTGTCATGACCGACTTATTTTTAAATGGTTTGGCGCCGGCCTATAAATGTTCACCGTCAAGTCCTAAACATGTGGACTAGCACCAGGAGAGCGGAGATTGAGGAGGATGTCTATGGCTCGGGGTATCGAAATAGACCGTCAAGAGCGAACGGTGGTTATTGTGTTGAATTATCCACCATTAAATATTTTACAATTGGACCATATTGAAGCCTTGACCGATATTTTCACATCTGTCAAAGCGGATCCTAACGTGGATGTGGTGTGGATGCGGGGGGGCGAAACCAAAGCCTTTTGTGCCGGGGTATCAATTGCCGACCATTTAAGGGATCGGGCCACTTTGATGCTCGGCGCGTTTCGTCGTCTGAGCGAAACCATGCTTGCTCTGCCCCAAGTGATCATGACGGAGGTCTTCGGACCGGTTTTAGGAGGAGGTATGGAACTGGTTTTGCTGAGCGATCTGGTGGTATCGGCCGACGATGCCAAATTTGGCCAACCGGAAATTCTATTGGCGGCGACGCCACCCGTGGCAGCCGCTTTGTTGCCGTTTCAGGTCGGTTGGCGCGAGGCGAGTCGGTTGTGCCTTCTGGGTGAAACGGTGGATGCGGCCTGGGCTAAGGAACGTGGACTTTTAACCCGCCTTGTTCCCCGTTCCGATCTTCAGAACGCGGCGCAAGGGGTGGTAAATCAACTCTTAAAGATGAGTAGTCCCGCACTGCGGACCACAAAACAGATCATGAGAGGGCCGGACGCCTATCCGATTAAAGCGGTGGGATACGGTTTCGATTTGTACCTTTCGGATCTCCTACCCACGGATGATTCACAGGAAGGGGTCGAAGCATTCTTGGCCAAGCGCCCACCGGAATGGCAACACCACTAACGTCTAAGAGACTAGCAGGTTTGGGTTGTTGCAACGTCTTCACGCTATTTCAGATCAGAGGCTATTAGTTATTGGAGGAGGGTTTCGCGATGAGCCATGAATTTGACGACGTTTTATATGATGTATCCCCGAAAGGGGTGGCCCGATTAACGATAAATCGAGAGCATGCATACAACGCATACACGACGCACACCCTGCAGGAAATTCGAGAAGCATTGCGACTGGCGGCGTTCGATCACGGAGTATATATGTTGGTCCTGACTGGAGCCGGAAAGAAGGCCTTTTGTACTGGCGGCGACGTGAAGGAGTATGCTGACCACTATGTGCAGCACCCCAACGATTTTTGGCAGTATATGGTGTATTTCCAAGATTGCCTAGATGCTGTGCGCCATCTCGGAAAGCCTACGATTGCCCGCTTAAATGGGATGACGGTCGGCGGCGGCAACGAGTTTAATATGGCATGTGACTTGGCAGTAATGGCTGATCACGCCGTCATTCGGCAAGTGGGGACAAGAGTTGGCAGCGTTGCGGCCGGAGGCGGAACGCAGTGG
>JAKADI010000110.1 GCA_021820675.1 Bacillota bacterium
GGCTTTGTCATTAATAGTTTTGTCACATTTTCGCATCTGACCTTAGGAATCGGTCTACTAGATGGGTTTTGGGCCCTGCCACGCCATTCCTCCACGTGGGGAAATGCCGTTGAGGGTGACGGCAATGGGGTGGCAGCGCCCCTGGACCATAGTTTGTAGCACGGTGGCTCGGGATAGGTTGGCTGTTTACAGGATGCTAACACTATGAGTCCGCTCACCACACTCGTTGCCGGTGTCCCCGGTGCCGCGGAAAATACTGGTGGGACCTTTCAGTCAGGGGCGTTTGAGTTTACCTCGGAGTTTTCGTTGGCAATGGCGCTAATGGACGTTTGGAATGGTATTCCGGCGTAGCTGCCTTTTTCGAGCATCTTGATAAAGTCAGCATTCCTCGATACAATAACAATCATATCAATTATTGGCGGAACATTGGGATATTTGTGGCAGGAGTGGCAAACATGGACGCACTAGTGCTGGACGCAGTGGGCGTTTCAATTTTTGATGCCCTATGGATCCTCATCCCGACAGTCTTATTTGTCATCTTTGGCTGGCAGATGGTCAAATGGCTGGGAAAAGATTTTCCTAAGGAGGCAGCCTATGGAGACGAATATCCCAAATGGCTACAACCGCCATCCGAAGGCAATTCCGGGACAATTCCCCCCGAATGGGCAGTCATCCGTGGAGGCAAACATGGTCCCCGTTTGATGGCTCGAGCTCGCCGGAAAAACACAACACCGCCCTAAGCATGCTGATGTGAACAGGTGATGGCTGGTCTTGCAGTTTTGCCCAAAAATGATTTGGGCCTTTTTATTTTTGTGGGGATCTTGACACAGAAATGGGAAGATTGGGCGTATGCTACAATTCTTATCAAGCGGGAGGGAAGTCTCTTTGGTGGCGGGAATATCACGTGGTCTGGCGAGGTGAAGAATGTGTCGCCATTCTTGCGAGATATCACCAAATATACGGAAGACCCTGCGGTTTGGTGAGCGATATACAGTGCGCCGTAGACTAACCAATAAGGAGCGATTGGGACGTGAGCGAGTGGGAATTTGATCCGCCCGATCTAGAAGATTTTTTTCGTTATGCTACGATTACCGCCTTTAGTGTCAGTCACGATGAACAACATATAGTCATCGGTACAAATTTAGGAGGGACATTTGACGTCTGGGGGTTACAAACCGGTGTGCGTTATCCCTACCCATTAAGCCACATGGGTCAAATGATTCATGATGTGCATTATGACCCTGCCGGACGCTATATTCTGTTTAGTGCTGACCATGATGGTGACGAAAACTCGCAGATGTATTTATTGCCTCCCCAAGGTGGCACAGCGAAAGTGATCCGGGAGGCGCGGGCTCACAAACAACTGATCTTGCATCTATCCGACGATGGTAACCGGATTTATTATGCCTCCGATCGAGAAAATCCCTCGTTTTTTAATAATTACCGATTGGATTTGCACTCGGGGAAGGAAGAGTTATTAGTTAAGGGGGAAGGCGGCGCGACTTACATTGCTCAAGTCTCCTTGGACGAAAAAATCTGGGTGGTACTAAAACTTTTTGCCAATACCTATATCGCGGGATTTGTGGTACAAGGGGAAGTATGGAATCCGATTGTTCCCGATCCCACGAGTCCCCATGTGATCTACGCCGCCCAATTCATCGATAACGATAACCTTTATGTGACGACCAATTACAACGACGAATTTAGCTATCTAGCGCACTACAACGTGACAGCCAGATCCTTTCGCCCCTTGGTCCGAATGGATGGCCAAGATCTCAGGGATCTTCAGTGGGATAAAGAGCATCGGCGCCTTTATGTCTCAGCTCAGGCCGGAGTTGAAGACCGTCTTTATGTGATGGACTTGTCTCATTCCAGTCCGGACTTGCAAGCGATTGATTTGCCCATTAGCCTTATCAGCCACTGGGATATCAGTGATTCGGGAACAGTTTACGTTCTGGGCCAATCGGAAGTCTTGCCCAATAACCTCTTTCGGTTCAGCGAGAATACGTGGACGCCGATAACGGATAACCGGTCGATGGGCATCGATCCCGCGACGGCAGTTCACGCCGATATTGTCCATTACCCATCTTTTGACGGTCGTATTATCGAAGCCTTATGGTTTTCTCCGCCGTCTCGCAAGCGCAATGGCTATACGATTATCTGGCCTCATGGCGGCCCCCAATATGCTGAACGTCGGCAATTTCGCAGTATGGTGCAGTATTTTGCCGGTCAGGGGTACCAATTTTTTGCCCCCAATTTTCGCGGTAGTACAGGCTATGGCAAGACTTTTGCCACGTTGGTTGAAGGCGATTGGGGAAATGGCCCCCGGCAAGATATGTTATGGGGAATTCAGTGGCTGTTAGACCAGGGCATGGCTCAGCGGGACAAACTGTTTTTGATGGGCGGGAGCTATGGAGGATATATGGCGTTGTTATTGCATGGGCGCCATCCGGAGTACTTTAAGGCTGTAGTGGATATTTTTGGCCCTTCCAATTTATTCACCTTCCATGACTCTGTGCCTGAATCATGGAAACCTGTCATGGATCAGTTTTTGGGCAATCCCCACACGGACGCCGATAAATTTCGAGAAGACTCCCCCGTCACCTATCTGGATGCCATGACGCGTCCGATGTTAGTGATTCAAGGCGCTAATGATCCGCGTGTGGTCAAACAAGAGTCGGACCAGTTGGTGGAGGCGCTCAGGACCCGTGGGCGCGATGTCGAATACCTGGTTTTGGATGATGAGGGTCATGGCTTTAGCAAAAAAGCCAATGAAATAGCAGTCTACCGAAAAATCGCGGAATTTTTCCACCAACATCAGTGACAGCGAGGTAACGGAATTCTATCATTAAATTCACCAATGAAAATTATGGTGGGATGCAGGTGAGGAAACATGGCTTATCGCTCATCGCTCGATCGCTTAGTCGGATCGGTTGGCATTGCGATGACCACCATTCCCGAGGACCGTATCGGTCTGGGCATTGTTAAGGTCAATGGTCAACAATGGTCAGCTGCAACCGACAGCCCCCAAGCGATTCCTGCCGGCACGAAAATCTGGGTGAGTGCGAGGGATCACGTCACGTTGATCGTTGTGGCCGACCCAGGATAGGGGGAATAACGATTGTTGGCATTTCTGATAGAAACCATTATTGTTATTGCTTTGGTTGTTCTCGCGTTGCGGTCCGCCCTGCGAATTGTGCCGCAAGGTTCAATGGGTGTGATTGAACGCCTCGGACGCTTTCATCATGAGGCCCCGCCTGGTTTGGTGGTTAAGTTGCCTCTGGTGGATAATCTGCGATTCGTGAGTACGAAATCGGTTACTGTTGCGTTAGCACCGGAACCTGTCATCACTGCGGACAATGTGAGCCCGGTTATCGATGCGTATTTTCTCTACCAAGTGGTGGATGCCAAAAGTTACTTATATGAAATCCAAAATCCTGAATTAGCGATTAAGAATATCGTCTCATCGACTTTACGTTCCGAGGTGGGGCAACGCAAGTTAGCGGAAGTGATGACGCATCGGGAGCAAATAAACACGGCCTTGCGCAATGAACTCGATGAACTGACCGGTCCCTGGGGGATTCGCATTGTGCAAGCTTCCATCCGCCAAGTGGATTTAACTGACGAGATGCAAAAGGCTATGGAAGCGCAGAAAAAGGCAGATGCCAATAAGCTTGCGGCCATCGAACAGGCCCAAGGGCAAAAAGAAGCCAACATCTTGCAAGCGGAAGGGTCGCGCCAGGCTGCTATCGCTCAAGCCGAAGGAGAACAAAAAGCCACGGTTTTACGCGCGGACGCGGCTAAGCAGGCCCGGATTTTAGCAGCGGAAGCAGAAGCCATCGCGATTCGGCAATTAGCCCAAGCTCAGGCGGAGGCCACGCAGATCGTCAATCGAGCCATCTTAGCTTTAGCAGAAGATGATGCGCAACAATGGCATCCCGAACGTATTGAGACGGTCTTACGCTTAAAATCTTTGGAAACGTTAAGTGCTGTCGGACAGTCCGCTTCCACAAAATTAGTCTTGCCTGGGGAAGTGACGGGTTTGGCGGGGTTATTAGACGCTGTCAAATCGCCGCGTACTGAAGAATAAAGAAAACGCGGCGCTGTGTGGTTAAAAGACCGGCACGCCGCGTTGCTGTGTTTTTTAATGGGACACCGTTTGCGATTGGTTCGCCAAGCGCGGGGCTTTCTCTCCTCGCATGGCTGACAAGACTGCGGAGATGACGGCCATCAAAGCCATAAAGGCAAAGGCCAGGTTCAATCCCTGCACGAAGTGTGTGAGCCCTTGAGGATTGGTGGCGGTCGGCTCCCCCGCAAAGATGGCCAGCATCGTGGAAGGCGGCACAGTTGCGGCTACCAGCGCGAGAACCATGCCGACGGAAAAGACATTCCCGGTGTTGAGCAGCATGGTGCGTGTTCCTGCCGCAATTCCGCGTTGTTCAGGCCCTACTGTTCCCATGATGGCGCTCGTGTTTGGGGAATTAAACAAGCCATTGCCAATTCCGGCGAGCACCAGCCATAATGCGATGACCGAATACGGCGTTGTCAAGGAGATCGTCAGGGAAAAGGCTATCAGACTGACAGCCATGACGACCGATCCGAGTGTGGCTAATATTCGCGCCCCCATCCGATCCGCTAACCACCCGGAAATCGGTGCCGTGATGCCCATCGCGATGGCCATGGGGATCACGGCGATGCCGGCTTGCAAGGCGGTTTCCCCGCGAGCCCCCTGGAAGTAAAAGATGAATAAGAGGATGATGGCCCCTCGTCCAATGGCAATAAAGAGATTGGAGAGATTGCCCATTGCAAAGGCACGGATGCGAAACAGTTCGAGTTTCAACAAGGGCTGACTGACGACGCGTTCCCAGCGTAAAAAGACGTAACATCCGACAATTGCCGTAGCCACTCCCGTATAGACGACGGGTGAGGCCCAGCCCCGGATTCCTCCCCAGGTAATTGCCAGCAGCATCCCTAGAAGCCCCAACATATACGTAAAGTTTCCCCAATAATCAATGCGTTGATTCTTTTGTGGAGCTGTGACGTCGCGCAGTTGCCGGGCGGACCATAGGGTTCCCACTATCCCGACGGGAACGTTAAACCAAAACACCCAATGCCAATTGATCCAGGTGACTAAAAGACCTCCCAATACCGGCCCGGATACTTGCCCAAGCGCAATCACGATGCTGTTAATCCCCAAGGCAAGGCCTAATTGCTCTTGCGGGAAAGCATCCGCCACGATTGCGGTTGCATTGCCCATGACTAACGATCCCCCAATGGCTTGCAGTGCCCGGATGACCAATAACGTTTGGCCGTTTGGCGAAAATCCGGCGGCTAAACTGGCCAAGGTAAAGATGGCAAAACCGGCGACATACCAGCGTTTACGGCCATACATATCCGAAAACCGGCCAACCGTTAAGACCAACACCGTCTGTGTTACCATATAAGCCAGCATGACCCAGATTGCCAGCAGTGAAGACATGTGCAGGACGCGAATGAGAGTTGGTAAAGCCACGAGCAGTGTTGTCCCATTGACCATGGCCATAAACATTCCCAAACTTGTAGCGGAAAGAGCCCACCATTTGTAGTCGTGTGGCAGGACTTCTCGCGTTGCCATCTTTGTCACTCCTTTCATAGAATGCATCGTGACTCCATAAAATACGAACAACTAATAAACTAATTAAAAACGTCAGGTCCTAGACGACCAAGACATTTTCCGGTATATGTTGTTATAGAAATAATTTATATGGAGTAGGAAAATGGAGATTACTTTAAAGCAATTGGCATGTTTAGTGGCCGTTGCCGATCATGGATCAATTTCTGCGGCAGCCCTATCCCTTGACGTTACTCAACCGACGGTAACCCACCAAATCAAAATGTTGGAAGATGTTATGGGCCATCGTATGGTGGATCGCAGCACGAGGGGGATTACAGTACGCCCAGAAGGGCAAGTCGTCGTCGATAAGGCACGGATCATCTTGCAGCAAGTGGCGTCTATCGCCGACGATTTAGTCGATGTGCGGACGATCCATGGTGATGTCCGTTTGGGAATTATCCAAACGGCGTCTGTCGCGCACTTTCCTTTTGTTTACCGGAGACTGATGACACGCTACCCGGATGTTCACCTTATTGTGACCGAGGGGCGGTCCATGGATCTGGTCGACAGAGTGCGCCACAATGATTTGGACCTGGCTGTAGTAAACCTCCCTCTTATTTATACGGACTTGCAAGTCGCGCCGCTGTGGCGCGAAGAATTGGTTTTAATCGACAACGCCTCCTCCTCCATGCAGGAAGAGGCCCTGTCTGTCCGGGACTTGGATGGACTGCCC
>JAKADI010000111.1 GCA_021820675.1 Bacillota bacterium
CATTTGCACAGCTTGAATAAGAACATGTAGCCGCGACAAATCCTGTGGCCGTTGATCAATGCTTACAGCCAATCGCTTAATAAACATTTCGTAGTCATATGAGAAGTCTCGCCAATTGTCCAAAAGATCCCATTCCCGCGCCTCTGATAATAGCCGGCGAATTTCTTCAAAATCGACCGACGTATTTATCAATTGGCGATGAAATTGATCTTGAATGGATGTCGCCGCAGCATCCCGTAACATTAAGGGAATGGATTGTCCCAGATCTTTCATAAATCGCATGAAGGACGCACTCTGTTCGTAAATATGATGGTTATAGGTTAGGGCCTCTTCCACTACGTTGCCGACTAATTGGCGGATAACCCGTTCTTGTTCATCGGGAAACAAGTGACGCAATGAATTCGTCTGTCCCGGGAAGAATTGGTCTAACAGCCGAATAACTTCAGGAAATTCGGCTGCATGAAAAGCGCGCTCCAATTGTTTTACCATGTTGTCGTACAGTTCCGGTCCATGGTAATTCCGTACTCCAGCCATCACATTGTGGTCCCCTAAATGCAACACCGCATAATTGAAAGTAGCCCGTTCCCATGTCATCTGCGAAGTAATCTGAACTTGTCCCACCGCCATCCTCACCGCCCCGGAACGCCACAGCACTTCGTTATCGGCGCGCGCATCATACCCATAAATACTGGCGGTTTGGTCCTGCTCACCCGGCGTCAATAAGCGCATCATGCTATAATGCAAGGCGACGCGTGAGAGATCAACCATTCGGCTTTTAACCATACTGTTGAAAATTACCCGGCCATCTCGAGCGTTCTGATTACTTTTGGCAGATTCGAGAATTCGTAAAAAGGCTTGTTCCATAGGCACATCAAATAACTGTTCTGCCAGTTGGATCGCTCTCGCCGCATATCTCATGACCTGAACGGCTTCAATCCCGCCAACATCATCAAAAAACCACCCACAGCTTGTATACATCAACAAGAGATGCCGAGACAATTCCATCAACTGCAAGACACGGGTGGTGTCGTCCAAATCCAACGGCCGAATCTCGTGCCGCAAAATAAAGTCATCAAAAGAATCGCGTGTTCGACGCAAAATAACCTCAACATAGTCCTCGCGAGCCTTCCAGGGATCCTTTAGCCACTTGGGAGTTAGTGCTTCTATTAAAGGCGTTGTGGTATTCCGGACATAATCAATGGCTTCGCGTAAAACGACCCGCCATTGTTGGTTCCAGGTCGGATGTTGTCCACTCTGACAGCCACAGTCCGAGCGCCATCGTTCTATACCATGGGCACAACTCCACGAGGTATTCTCGATGATTTCAACCTTCCACGTTGGAGGATTGAAAGATAAATATTCCCCATAATTGGTTAGACGAACGTCAGAACGGTGATCAATAACATCTAGGGCAAACGCCAAGGCCATCTCTCCAAACCGATGATGGTGTCCGTACGATTCTCCATCCGTGGCAATATGCACCAGTTGATTGGCTGACTTTGACTGATCAAACCCCTCAATTAACCGATTCGCAAAATATCGTCCATCATTAAGTAGTCCCCCAAAAGCCACAGCTCTCGACAAATCAGCATGATAGAAAAAAATCGATATCGTCTTGTGGTGAGGTAAATCAACAAGGTAAGGTTGGGTTGTTGAGATGTTTCCACCCTCAACATTCAACCATTCTCCGTGCGGGGTTTGAACTCGCAACGCTTGGTGAGGACTTAGAATAGTATAACGGATCCCATGCTTTGCTAATAACTCCAGAGTTTGGTAATCAACAGCCGTTTCCGCCAACCACATTCCTTCGGGATAACGCTGAAAGCGATGTACAAAATCTTTGATACCCCAGACAATCTCCGTTTCTTTGTCTCGGGCGGAAGCCAATGGCATTATGATATGGTTATAGACTTGAGCAATGGCTGAACCATGACCGCTAAACCGCTGCTGACTTCCTTGGTCTCCAAGAAGTATGGCTCGATAGATTCTGGGTTCATATCGTTCCAGCCATGCCAACAACGTTGGACCAAAATTGAAGTTAATCTGTGAATAGTTATTGACAACGGCCCGAAGCTGTCCTTCGTCATTGAGAATCCGGGCGCAGGAGTTGGGACCATAGCATTCCTCAGTAATGCGTTGGTTCCAATCATGATAAGGCTCGGCAGATTCTTCCCGTTCAACACTCTCTAGCCATGGGTTGGAACGCGGGGGTTGATAAAAGTGACCATGGATGGTGATGTATCGATTAATACCGTCTCACCCCTATATAAACAAACCGTTTGTGATGGTACCTTTAGCGATTATGGTATCACAGTTGCTTTGACAGGGACTCAATCCACCGCTTGAGGGCAGAAATATTCGAGGGAAAATATAGGTGGGCGTATCCACCCAGTACGTTGGGCGATACATAGCCCGCCTGGTAGGCGTCCCGACGTCCCTTAAGCGTATATGCAAACTCACCACGGGGATGAACCGACTGAACCACATGGCTGTAATGAAATTCGTGCCCACGAAACACCGTACCCGCCTTAAAGAGAGTATTGGATAACATCGTGACCGTGCGATACCCAACCGCCTGCAAACGATCGTCCATAACCACCGTGTGCGGAATAATTCCTGCCATGGGGAACTCACGGCCAACTGTATCAATCAATTTCTCAGCTAATAACATATAGCCTCCACATTCAGCTAATGTGGGAAGGCCCGTCGCAATCCGGTCACGGTACCCTTCAAGCGCCTGACGACAAGATGCAAGTTGGGAGCTAAACTCTTCAGGAAATCCTCCGCCCATGTACAAGGCTTGCGCGTCCTCTGGTATCTCGTCACCAGCCAACGGGCTAAAGAACAACAACCGAGCGCCTAAGTCCTCTAAGAGCTCTAAATTCTGCTGATAATAAAAGTTAAAAGCCAAATCAGCCGCAATGGCAATAGCAGGACGGTGTCTAACTGAAATGTGCGTGGGGCTTGTGACCGTATCCAACTCCGGTGCCTGGGTCATCATAGTTAAAATGCCTTCAAGATCGATGGTTTTGACCGATTCCACGATTAACCGGTCTAAAATAGCCGGAGTTTGGCTATTTTCTCCTGCAGGAACAATCCCCAATTGCCGATGGGCAATGACTAAATCGTCGTGGTAAGACAAAAAACCGTAACACCGGATCCCGATTTCAGATTCGATAGCTCCGCGTAATAACTCGTAATGCCGTGCCGATTTTATGCGGGTAATAAGCACCCCCGACAAGTAATCGGGAGAGGCAAACTGGCGAAACCCTAAGACGACCGCAGCAGCACTGCGTGCGCTATGCTCGCCATTTAGAACGAACAAGACTGGCGCATGCAAAAGAGACGCCACATGATACGTACTCGAGTCATTAGATAAGGGATCGTGTCCATCAAAATACCCCATCACCCCTTCAACAACGCCCAAGTCAGCCGCAATCATCCCTTTGACAAAGCAGGATACCACGTTGTCGGCGGTGCCTTCCATCCACACATCGAGATTTCTTCCTACGCGGCTAGTGGCCGACAAATAATAACTTGGGTCAATGTAATCCGGCCCAATTTTAAACCCTTGGACCCGATAGCCACGCTGGTGAAATGCCGCCATTAACGCGATAGATACTATGGTTTTGCCTTCTCCACTACTAGGGGCCGTAATAACGACCCGGGGATACCGCACAAGACAGGTCTCCTTACCGTGAGTGCTATTAACCGACAAAAATAAGCGTCCCCTCACCCCATCGCCAACGGCGGATCCGGCGTCAGATTTATTTGACCTGTACCACCGTACCTGAAGGCGGCGGGTACGTAATGATATTCCAAAATGACGCCGCGATCTCCCACGGTTCAATCCATCGTTGACCTGCACTCTGGCGAATAAGTCGCATCCGCTGCTCTGGGGTTAATGTTTGAGCCCATCGGGTCACCACCCACCCTGGCGAGACCACATAAACTAAGATGCCAGGCGCCAGAGATTTGCTAAGACTCGCACTGTACCCGATTATGGCAGCCTTAGCAGTCCCATATAACGATGCGGAATCCCCTGATGCGCCGCTCAAGGCTTCATCCCATGCGACATTAATAATTATGCCGTTATGATTAAGGTGGGGGATAACAGCCCGGCTACATTTTATTGTACCTAACACGTCAATATCCCATAGCTGTTGCAGACGTTCCAAATACGGTTTCCGGCGGTTCTCACCGCTCATAATATCAGCTCCGGCCAAATTAATCCAAACATCGTATCCCTCTGGCGAAGCATTCTCAATAAGACGCGCAATGTTCTGTTCTTGCATCGTGACATCCATGTCAAAATGATATGGTGTCCGGGGATACCGTGCAAATCCAATAACCTTGGTCCCCTGGCGCATCAATAATTGCTCCAGGGCATTACCGATTCCTCCGGTAATGCCCGTCACCCCAACGCGTAATATAGTAAACATTCCTTTCAATAAAATGATGGGGCTTGACAACAATTCAGATAAATGTTAAATTTTTACCGAGGGACGCACCTGTTAGGATTGAGGAGGTGCCGGAGAATTGGCTGAGGGATCGGATTCTCATTTATCTCATTTAGACGTAGTTTTCCTGAAGCCACATAAGTTTAAAAACATGGGGATATTCCCCCTTTTTTTATGTCTGATTCGGAGCCAAAGGGTGCTGAAATCGGGCCAATCTATTGGACACGTCATCCCAAGATGCCGCCGTGAAACGGCATTTAGGATACTGAGAGCACACTACGTGGATCGCACCTTGAAGATCTTTCCATTCTGTTAACAAAACTGATTGGCATAACGGACACAGCATCCATAACCCCCCCTCAAAGCTAACACCCAACAATCCTTATTACCCTTATTATATAAAAAATGGCGAGGAAAATCCTAAAAAACGAACACTTATTGCCGAGTTATGTAAGCACACAGCAAGAAAAATTACTCGATCGGTGGAGTCGGTTGGGATGGCAACACCACTTTTTCTCGCCATACGCGGACCCCTGCTACCCACGCTGCCACAATAATTCCTGCAATAGGAACGGCGAAAAGTGCTCCCAAAATTCCTTTTAACGAGGCACCGACCATTAAGGCAATTACGGAAATCACCGGATGGACCCCAACTTGGCTACGAATGATCTTAGGCCCTAAGATTTGTGACTCCAGCAAATGAGCAGCCGCTAAAAGCACCAGGACCTCGGGGATTTGCACCCATGGATGATTAAAAATGGCTAAAAGCACGGGTAAAATAGCACCCAGCACGGGGCCCAACAAAGGGATGAGCTCCATAATTGCGGCAAAGACTCCAATCACCAATGGATACGGAAGCCCGATCAACCACGTTCCAAAACCAAAGGCGGTTCCTACAATCAACGACAGACCCATCTGTCCTCGAACATAACCGCCAATGACCCGAGACAGCGTATGTTCAACAGCGATTAATCCTTCCCGGTGATGATGAGGAACTAGCCGTAAAATTCCCTTTTGAATACGATTCGCGTCCAACAATAGATAAACCGTTATAAATAATGTAATAGCTCCATCGACAACGCTATCGACGAGGTGGGTCACTATAGTCAGGGTTTGGGTTACGAGGAACGTCGACACTTGACCGAGGCTACTAAATAACCGATTTTCGATTTGCAAAAGATTGACTTGAATGTTTGTATGCCGAATCCACGCCATTAGGCCAGGGGTGCTTCGGGTAAGAGTCTGAACTTCGTGGGGAAGTTTCGCCACCAACGTGGCTAGTTGGCCAGCAATGACCGTTACCAATAACACTCCACCGACGGCAACAACCACAATAACTCCTAGCACGACCACCAAGACCGCCCATGGGCGGTTCCAATAGAGCGATAGCCTGTCAACCATGGGGCTTAAGGTAATTTCGAACATTCCTGCGATCATCAGCACGACAACCACGTTGCCAAGCCGACTTAGAACCCACCACAAAGCCACTAAAAATACACCGGTTCCCAGAACCACGACCACTGCATCCCGCCCCATTGCCAACCTCTTGGCCCATTTCGACGATTCATTCTCGTCCATCATGTTCCTCTTTTCCCCGGCCGATGCTTTTTGTGTTGATCCTTAATTATTTATTATAGGCTACCCGCGCGCGCCGTCCACTAACCGTGGTTTCTGCCGAGTTATGAATTATCCCCATCTAGCAATATTATTATTGGTATACTAGAATATGCTTTCGGGCACTAGGGGCTCAATCTGGAAGGCGGGATAGCACTGGACGGGCGGCGTCGATCACAACAAACCGCATCCAACCGAGGACGCAGCATTGGTGTATCGGCAAGTATTATC
>JAKADI010000112.1 GCA_021820675.1 Bacillota bacterium
AACCATTTGGATATCATCACGATGGAATGGTTGGAGCAACAAATTCGGATCTTCCGCGGAGCTATTATCATCGCCTCGCATGACCGCGCTTTTCTGGATCATATAGCCACCCGTATCATCTCCTGGGAAGACGGCTTCTTTTGGTCCACAACGGGATCTTGGACTAAATATCGCCATTTGCGTGAAGAACGCATCAAAAATGAAACGAACCGTTACCAACGCGCACTCGAAGAGCAAAAACGGCTAGAGGATTACATCGCTCGGTATCGGAGTGGAAGTCGTGCCAAGCTGGCTCAAAGCCGCATAAAGCGCCTGAGCCGAATAGACTCAAGCAAGCCGTCCGAATCTAATCCCCGAAATACGCCCCGTCTCCTTCACAATAGTACCACCAAGTCTCGTCATGAACCGATAGCGCAGATCGAAAATCTCGTTCTAAAACAGGATAATCGGCTATGGCGCCCTCTCTCTTTCAAAATTCCTCAAGGAGCAAAAATTGCCTTGGTGGGGGCCAACGGAACTGGCAAAACCACTTTATTAGAAACCATTTACCAACGCCCCCGAGAGATTCATTGGCGCCAAGATGATATTCATGTTGCCTATCTGAAACAATCAGCCGTTGCAGAATTACCTAACGGAGTTAACGCAATGACCTATCTTTACGAACAAGGCCTTGAACGGGAGGAAATCTATTTCGTTGGACATCATTTTGGCCTTTCCGCCGCGTTGCTGGCTAGCTCGTTGGATAACTGGTCTGGCGGCGAACGGATCCGTTTGAAACTGCTAGAAACCCTTATGCTTCCGAGTGACTTATTGCTTTTGGACGAACCGACAAACCACCTTGATATCACCATGCGTTTAGCCCTGGAATCTCTGATCAACGATTATCCTGGCACGGTCATCATCGCCAGCCATGATCGGGCCTTTTTAGCGTCTACGAGCACCCACACCTTATGGTCGACCGGTCAAGAATTTATTTGGGATAAAACATCCTATCAAGACGGCCGCATGGTTCCGCAACCGCAATAAGCGCCGATCATTGCACTGCTTGCCTGGACCGGTGTCACTATGGCGTTGCTGTTCAGCTATTACGGCGTGCTTAGAGCCGTTCAGCCACCGCCTTCATCTGCATAAATAGAAGTAGATAGTCGGGACTCCCGGTTTTTGAATCGGTTCCCGACATATTAAATCCGCCAAAAGGATGTGCACCCACAATAGCTCCTGTACACTTACGGTTGACGTACAAATTACCCACTTCAAAATCGTCCACCGCTTGTTCGATCCGCTCCCGCATTGCACTGTAGACCGATCCCGTTAGACCGTATTCCGTATCATTGGCAATCGTTAACGCGTCAGACCAATCCCTGGCGCGAATGACCGCTAGAACAGGCCCGAATATCTCTTCTTGTTCCAATTTACTCCCCGGCGCCACATCCGAGAAGATTGTTGGAGGAATGAAATATCCGTCTCCTTCTAATGGAGCGCCACCCAGCTTCAACTTAGCGTTTTCATTTCCCCATGCAATATATCCTAAAATTTTATCATAGGCTCTATCATCTATTACTGGTCCGAGATTATTATTGCCATTGTCGGCAGGACCAACGCGCAATTTCTTGGCTTGTTCCACAATTTTGCTAAGCAACAAATCGTAAACATCATCCACAATGATGGCCCGAGAACACGCCGAACACTTCTGGCCCTGAAATCCAAATGCCGACGCCACGATTCCTTCGGCTGCAGCATCCAAGTCAGCCGTCTCATCGACCAAGATAGCATCCTTGCCGCCCATTTCGACAACAACGCGCTTTATCCACTTTTGACCAGGGGAAGCCTGAGCCGCAAGCTGATTGATACGCAGTCCCACTTCGCGAGAACCGGTAAAGCTGATAAACCGAGTCAGGGGATGGGTAACGATGTAGTCACCAATACTGCCTCCGTCTCCCGGAACAAAATTTAGAACACCGGGCGGTAACCCCGCCTCACGGAAAATGTCCACGAGATGCGCGGCAATAACGGGAGTCGAGCTGGATGGCTTTAAAATCACACAGTTTCCCGATACGATAGCGGCCGATGTCATACCCGTCAAGATAGCCAACGGAAAGTTCCACGGTGGAATAATAGCGCCAACACCTAGCGGCACATAAAAAGCGCGATCATCTTCACCTTCCAACGGAACTAAGGGGATCTTTTGGGAAAGCCGTTCCATCTGCCGGCCGTAATACTCTAAGAAATCAATAGCTTCGGCCACGTCGGCTACGGCTTCCGCCCATGGTTTCCCGGCTTCATACACTTCAATGGCTGACAGCAATAACTTCCTACGCCGCATTATTGCTGCTGCTTTATAAAGATATCGAGCCCGTTTCGATCCGGAAACTTTTTTCCATACCGCAAATGCGCCCCACGCCGTTTTTAGGGCCATGTCAATGTGAGCCGTTTCGGCTTTCGATACCGAACCGATTACCTGTTCTGGGGTTGAAGGATTGAATGACGTAATTTTGTGACCCGTGTCAATCCGTTCCGAGCCAATGACAAGGGGATAAGACAACCCGAATTGGGAGCGCACCTCACGCAAGGCCTCTTCCATGGCCCTTCGATTTTCTGATAGGGAAAAATCAGCCAATGGCTCATAATGATAGGGTTTAACCGCCAAAATTAGCCCTCCTTCTTAAGATCGACTAAATGCTGCTTGAAAGAGCGTAAAGAGATCTGGGGTGCGTCGATCAACACGAGATGCACGACCTTCGTGGACAAATACATGTTCAGTGATGCCTCGACTCATTTCTTGCTGTATATTATCGTCCTTAACTACATGGTAATCAAATTTAGCTCGAGTTGGGGTTAGGCTGGTCAAGTCTACACTTAGCGCTACCCAATCTCCGGGGTGCATAGCATGAAAAAACTGCGCCTCCGCATGCCTAACCAACAACTCAACACCACGAGGTCTCAATACCTTATAATAGTCCAAATCGTGCTCCTTTAGCCATTGAATCCGGCCCTCTGAAAACCAGTCGAAAAGGTGGGCATGGTAAATAATTCCTGCCGGATCACATTCTGCCCAGCGAAGCTGGGTTCGCCAAATGCATGTGGCCATGGTCACAAGACACCTCTTTTTTTGAAACTATTATAAAAAAAGACCGCGATCCTCGCGGTATAATTAATAGCAAAATATTGCTCACGATTTACAATATGGTAGCCCCAAGCGGATTCGAACCGCTGTTTCCGGAATGAGGGTCCGGCGTCCTAGGCCTCTAGACTATGGGGCCAACTTGGCTGGGGGACCAGGATTCGAACCTAGGCGAGGTGATCCAGAGTCACCTATGCTACCGCTACATCATCCCCCAAGAACAGCATTAACTATTGTACTCAACTCGCAGGGCGTTGGCAAGCGGTTTCGATTTTGTGGATATTTCCAGTAGTCCATTGAGACACTACAATCAAAAAGGCTTGTGACACGAATCATATCGACGTAGACTATGATATGAGGAAAGGAGTGCAATGTCCATGGCAAAGAAGAAAGCGGCCTGGTATGGGCATGATGCCGGTTTGTCGTTTAGGATGTTCATCACCATGTTCTTGTTAGCCGCAGTGTACCTTGGGTTCATTGCGATTCTGTTGCAATTGCAAGTGGGCTTCTTCATGTTGATTCTCATTATTGGGGCTTTAGCTGTCAGCCAATATTATTTCTCGGATAATCTGGTGCTTCTGTCTACCGGTTCTCATATTTTGACTCCTCAACAAGCCCCGAAATTGACGAGCATGATAGAGCGGTTGGCGCAAATCGCCGACGTACCCGTACCTCGGCTTGCGGTCATGTCCACGCGTATGCCCAATGCTTTTGCGACTGGCCGAAATCCTAAACATGCCGTTATCACGGTGACGCAAGGTTTAGTCGATCAATTGTCAGACCAGGAACTCGAGGCCGTTTTGGCTCATGAACTCACCCATATTAAGAACCGCGATGTGGCGGTAATTACCATTGCCAGCTTTTTCGCCATGATTGCGTCATTCATTGTCCAACAATTTCTCTTTTTTGGATTGATGGCTGAAGAAGAGCGTGACCGTCGCGGGGGGCAAGCCATTATGTTGATATGGGTAGCTTCATTGGTGGTCTGGGCCTTAAGTTATATCTTAATCCGAACCTTGTCTCGCTACCGGGAGTATGCCGCCGACCGCGGTTCAGCAATTCTCACGGGTCACCCGGGTTATTTGGCTAGTGCCTTGCGGCAGATTAACGCTAGTATGAACCGTACACCCCAAAGGGATTTGCGACAGTCAGAGAGTTTCAATGCGTTTTTTATCATGCCAGCTATCCGGAAAGATAGCCTCATGGAGGTTTTTTCCACGCATCCGTCGTTGGAGCACCGTATTGGTCGCCTAGAGAAACTCCAAGAAGAGATGGAAAAATAGAGACCATCCAATGAGGAGGACATGATGGGATTTTTCGATGCGTTATTTGGGCGTACAAAAATACCCGAGGGGAAAAGTGATCAACTCTTTGCGCTTTCCACGGCATTGTTAGACATCCAAACTCGATTGTCTAGCACGTTTTCTGGAAAAGCGGCTATTGTTTTACGTACCGTGGACAATTCGTCCTATGATGCATTAGAACGTGATGTGCAACAAATCCTGACGTTAGGCGGTAAGGATTTACCGGTAACGGCTCAACATGTCGACGACAATCAAGGATATCGATGGATCATCTTTAAAGGGCGCGACCCGGAAGATGTCATTAATGCCTTGCATCTCACCGCCGACATGTTGAAAGAAGCCGGGTATGGTGATAGTCTGCTTGCGGCCATGTTTGCCTTTGAACCTCCGTGGTATCTTATCTACACCTATCGCCGGGCTGCTTTTTACCCTTTTGTTCCAAAATTGTCGCACACACGCGATTCAGCTAGAGAATTTCGCATCGCCCAAACCCTTAAACCGTATATGCCCATCGAAAAGGATTCGGAACGGTGGTATGCGCTTTGGGATCCGCCATTTTAGATACGGATGTTCACTGTAAGACATTAGGGCTGTCCTCTCTCGCATCTGCCTACTGATTGATGCAGACCTTCGGGCAGCCCTTTGTTGGATCATCTGTGAGTAGACCGTTTCGCATAGGGGCTTCGCAACAGCACCCAGATCTGACATCATCCTCCATCCAAGTCATTTCATTGCTGTGGGCCCAACGGAAAAAGCCTCATTAACTCGCTCGCCTCAAATTTTAGATTCTGAATCAAGGCCATCACACGGCAAATCTTTGACTTTCCTTGTTTAATCCACGCATGACACCAATGCCATTCCACGCAATCTCGCAAATCTTTCCCCAACAAGTGTAGCCCGCACATCGCTTCCTATATCCACCGTCACCCTAATGTTACATAACCGTCGTTCGCAAGTTACATGATACCGACATACCACAAACAAGGTGACTAAAGCTGATTAAAGGAGGGCGTGAATAATTATGATGGGATTTGATTCCAGCAGCGCTGCGGTGTGGATGTGGTTAATGGGTCTATTCGGGCTGTTGTTCTTGGGTGGTATTGTCTGGCTTCTGATTTGGACGGTGCGGACGTTGTTTTCGCCGAACCGCTTGGCATCTACTCCAGCATCAGCCGATGCGCTCTCAGAATTGAAATTGCGGCTAGCGCGGGGAGAAATTACCCCAGATGAATATGAAACGCTACGAGCCCATTTGCAAGACTGAACACATGGGTAATACTTTTACAAAGATCAATAACCGGACATGGAGAAATGTTGGAGCCGACAGTGACTGCTTAGCCCGAAATCATCGTAAGGCCTTGAACATGAAACCTCGGCCATGAAGGTCAGGCCAACGGAATAATGCCCATCCGGTCGCATCCGCCTGCGTAGCCATAATCCGGCACACTCAAGATACGGGTCGCAGGCCGTTAGTCGTATTAGAAAATATTTCCATCCGGGGTGATTCGTGAGAATCTCGACAGTTCCAGCGTTATTGATGTTTATGATGCCCGAGACACTCGGCTCACCCTATGACTTTCCCGCATGCGAACAAGAAGAATACCCATCATCACCCACACGACACCAACAATCAGGAGGATAGTACCGGATGCGCCAACAACGGATAATAGCCCTCCCGCTACTATACCTCCAACAAAATAGCCACCGTCACGCCAAAGACGATATACCCCTAAGATACTCCCACGACGATCAGGAGGCGCGATGTCACTCACCGTGGAATTGAGGTTAGGGTACAACAACGCCATACCGCCCCCCGCCGCTACTGCCATCATGATCCACAGCC
>JAKADI010000113.1 GCA_021820675.1 Bacillota bacterium
AGTCCTCATGCAACCGAGTTACTAAATCGCCGTATAGTTCCACAGCATCCACAAACCAGGCCTTCTGCTGGTAGGAGTAATACATTTGATGCATTTTAGCCAAATGCTCCCGCAAGGCTTGCATAGCCCGTGCGAAAGAACGGAATATCTGAACCATCTCCGGACGCTCCAAATCCCGCATGATTTCTTGACGGTAACGAATCGGAGCGATCTTGTCCAAAGGTGTATAAAAGATAGAATTCAAATGATAGGACGTTTTAGAGGCCGTTATGGCCTGAGTAATCTGGTCGAGATTTAAATCAGAAAAGAATTCCGGGGCGTGAAGCGGCTCCGACACGGGACGATCGTAATTTTCGGGATAGAGAATGCTGAATAGGCTCATGGAACAGTCGCCTCCAAAACCGCTAGGTGACTGCTATGAATTCTTAAAATTTGTTGGCCGGTTTTTTTGCCAAAACGGCTA
The DNA here is from genome assembly GCA_021820675.1 of Bacillota bacterium. GTDB lineage: Bacteria > Bacillota > Sulfobacillia > Sulfobacillales > Sulfobacillaceae > Sulfobacillus. Next base: position 464 of record JAKADI010000113.1, read on the forward strand.
GCAACAACGGACTGGCAATATCGAGGGCCAGAATTTGTTCGATAGCTTAACGGACAACACATAAGCACCTACCCTTTCCTTTTCACAAGTTGCGGGTAGGTGTTATTAGCATGGCCTCAAGCCTGCACTTTGAGTGGATCAACACCATGATCCGTATGACACAAATAGCAACAACTGTGTTTTGATTATCTCAAAACCATGAGTCTTTGACAACACAATACCGTACGTATCAGTCTGGGTCCTTAGTTGACACCTCCAACAGCCGTTGAATCTGGGGAAGGATGTCAGATGCCGTTTCCTGGCGGCGCAACGACGATTGTTGATGATTCGTGTTGATTGGGTGATAGCGTTTACCCTGCTCACCTGCCATGAAACACTCTCGTTTCAGGAGAAATGGGCTACTACTAGCGCAGGACTAGCCTCGCGCTTGGTTCGCATTCTCCTCAATCACTATCTGCCCATAGAGGGATTAGGCGATCAATCAATCGTTCATACCGTGCAAATCCTGTTGAATAGATGTCTTGTTGGAATCCCGGACGTACGACCGTTGCATTTTGGAGCGGCATTCTCTCGACTTGGTTCAAGACACCTAAACGTGCTAGCCAAGCTGCCCCAACCGCTGCGCCCGGGTCATCGACAACCCACACCTCTTGCCCCATCACATCGGCTACAATTTGTGTCCATAGCGAACTTTTGGCCCCGCCGCCCGTCATAATGAGACGTCGAGGAGTCATTGTCCCTTGCGGATTCATGGTGGTATAGCAGTGCTTTAAGCTGTAGGCCACACCCTCTAATACGGCGCGAGCAAAATGGGCCCGGCGATGAGTACTGGAAATACCTAGAAATCCTCCTCGGGCATGAGGCTGCATAATTGGAGCACGTTCACCGTTGAGGTAAGGTAAAAATATCAAGCCATCACTTCCCGGTGGGCTATCTGCCGCGTCCTTATCGAGCAATGCATAAGGCTCTCCCGCGTAAAACTGATCGCGCAACCATCTTAGAGATAATGCCGCGGATTGGGTTACCGACATCCAGTGCCAGGTTTCTTGTTCTGCATGACAAAAGGCATGAATCGAGGGATGAGGGGGCAGCTGATAGTGATCCAGGGGCCAAAACAACACTCCGCTCGTTCCTAGGGAAATCCCTAACTCTCCCACACCTAAGCCCGTCCCTATCGCGCTGGCTGCTTGGTCGCCGGCTCCGGCAACAACCGGCAGCCCGTGGAATATCGGGGGACCAAATTGCATCGTTCCAGCGACATGGATTGATTCAGACACGGGGCCCCACCAATCAGGGGAAATATCTAATGAGGTCATAAAGTCGGTTGCCCACTGTCGGTTTTTGACATTCAGCAAATAGGTTCCAGACGCATCACTAACCTCACTTCCCCATTGTCTCGTTAACCGAAAGCGCATCCAGTCTTTGGCTACCGCTACATGGCGAATTTGTTCGTAAAGATGACGTTCCTGATCGCGGATCCATAACAGCCTCAGCGCAGAGAAATTCGTCAACGGTTTGTTACCGGTGACATCCAAGAGATGTTCCAAGCCATAGCGGCTCTCCAACTGTCCGGCATAAGAGGCCGCCCGTTGGTCGGACCACAAGATGGCGGGCCGAAGTGGATTGCCGTCCGCGTCACAAACTACTGTCGTATGCATTTGCCCAGTAATCCCGATCGCCTTCCACGAGAGTGTCAAATTTTCTCGGGCAATGACGTTCAGCGCGGTACTCAAGGCACGTTCCCAATCCCCAGGTTGTTGCTCCGTCCATGCTATGTTAACTGAGGATGTCGGATATTCACTAAATGTCGTCATCAATACCCGGCCCATGGGGTTGATGACCACGGCCTTAAGCCCCTGGGTTCCTACGTCGATACCAATATAGGCTTCTTCCATGTTCCTCACCTACCGTAGTCCTAAAATTAACTCGGTAATGAGCTGGTCTAACTCTTCATAAGCATAACCGCGTTCACGCCACCAGTTTAAGCTGGGTTCGTCCACGATGGCCGGACCTTCCTGGTTGAGATGTTGAATATGTGCCAATACCACTTGAATGTCGGCATCTTCGCGAAATTGGCGCACTTTTTCTTTGTAGGCAAGATAACTACGCATGCATCCGCGGGCAAATTCCCAGACACCCTGAGAATCTTCGGTGCGATAGGGATGAGCGTCGAAATGGAGTGATCCTTGGTACCCACTATCTTCGAGTAATTTGACCAAATAAAAGCTGCCTTTAACGTCATCTGAACCAAAGCGCAGATCTTGATCAAAGCGGGCAAGACGTTGATCGTTGAGGTCAATATGGAACAATTTCCCTTGATCAAGCGCTTGGGCGACTTCATGGACAGCATTAAGACCGGCCATTTTGGCGTGGGCAACTTCGGGATTGACGCCAACTAATTCGGGATGACTAAGGGTGGCAATAAAGCCTAACATGGAGCCGACGGTGGGTAAATAAATGTCACTACGTGGTTCATTGGGTTTGGGTTCGAGAGCAATGCGCATGTTATAGCGATTGGTTAAAATATGTGCTGTTAATGTGTCTATCGCTTCTCGGTACCACTTTAAAGCATTCCGAGGGTCTTTCGCCCCATCGCCTTCAACTCCTTCACGTCCTCCCCAAAGGACAAAGATGGTGGCTCCCAGTTCCTGCCCCAAATCTATCGCCCGTTTTGCTTTGTCGATAGCAAACCCGCGGACGGCGGACGCTGACGATGTGAAGGCTCCGTCTTTAAAGACTGGATCGTAAAATAAATTGACGGTCACCATAGGCACGGCCATATGATAGTCGGCTAGAACCGCCTTAAAATCGCGTACGATTTGGTCGCGTTCCTGCAAAGTGGCCCCCATCGGGACCAGGTCGTTATCGTGGAGCGTAACCCCATACGCGCCCAACTGACTAAGTTCCCGAACTATCACCGTGGGGGGAAGGGTTTTACGGACGGCATCCCCAAAAGGATCGCGGCCACGGTTTCCCACAGTCCAAAGTCCGAAAGTAAAACGATCGCGCGGTTGTGGTACCAGTTTGTCTGGTGGTTGCGTCATCATCTTGTCCTCCTACCTTACGATTAAGTGATTATATAATTAGTTCGTATGATATTCTATTTAAGATGGTAGAAGATCCGTGTGCAATTGTCTAGATGCCTGCCACAGATTGCTTATGGGTGTTACTGGTTTCTAGCATGTTGGGTGAATTGCGGATGCTGACGCTATAAGTTAATCTCGAAAGGACTTACTATGATAGTACTACTCTTGAATCAAGGAGCCTGACCATGCCTATTCCGGTTGCTCACCACAGTCTGATGCGGGAGATGAATGAAATTGCCGTGATGACGGTGGTTCGCCAACATGCCCCAATTTCTCGCCGGCAGATTGCAGAAATCACGGGGCTGACCAAATCCACGGTTACGGTGGCGGTTCAGCGTCTCTTCGCCAAAAATATCTTAATGGAACGCGGTACGGTGACCGCCGGTCCGGGTCGGCCGGAAATTTTGCTGGGGCTGAATCCGAATGCCGGTTTTTTACTGGGTGCCGCAGTTGATGTCGCGAATTACCAGGTCCTGCTGTTTGACCTTCAAGCCCGTATTTTAGACCAAAAAGTGATGGGATTTGATCCCCAAACACCCGCGCATGACGTTTTGGATGCTTTGGTGCAAGACGTGGTTCTGATGTACCAACACATTCCTCGGGATCAGTACTGGGGATTTGGTGTCTCAATTCCCGGTATTATTTCTCCAACTGGAGTAGTAATAAATGCTCCTAATTTAAAGTGGCGCCATGTTCCAGTCAGAGATTATTTTCTTAACCGGCTTGAAGCTCCGGTGTTCGTGGTCAATGATGCGGCCTCCGGTGCGGTAGCCGAATATTATTTCGGGAACGCGCAACACAGTGATTTACTGTTGTATTTGTCTCTTGGCATGGGGATTGGAGGCGGGGCTTTAATTGCGGGAAAGCTCTTCGAAGGAGTAAGTGGCGCTGGCACCGAAGTCGGCCACATGGTCATCGATGATAATGGACCCTATTGCCGGTGCGGACGCCGTGGTTGTTTTGAAGCGGTGGCTTCACTTCGCGCGCTCACAGAACGAGCCATGCGCATTCGAGACATCTGGCACTGGATCGATCTAGATGCCATTGTCGACGCATTTAACCATGAAGAAGACTGGGCCCGGCAAGCTCTGGACGAAACGTTGCGTTACCTGGAGCAAGGGGTGACCAACCTGGCTAATATTTTCGACCCTGATACTATCATTCTGGGAGGACCGTTGTCTCAATTTGGCCCTTATTTGTCCGACCGCATCGGATCACGCGTAAATCGCGACATGATGAGTGCAGAGCACCGGGCAATATCCGTGCGTTTGACGAGTTTTAACGGATTCACCAGTGCCTTTGGCGCTGGAGCTATGGCTCTGAATACAGCGGTTAAAGTCCGCCTGTAAAGGAAAATCAAAACATCAGGTCAATGTGGCTGTTTCTGCCTTGGGATTGGCTTTTCTTTTAGGTTTTTTCGGGTTGAGGTATCTATTTATGGGTATCTATTTATGAAGTTTTTACACCCATCAATTAGGATGGAATACGAACAAAATAAAGAAAGTCCACCAATCTTCAATCGTAGCGTGACAACCTTTCCAGAGAAAAATTTGAGGTCGAACTACGTATTTTTCCACATATGACCCGTCACAATAGTAGAGCTTATCTTGCCCTGAAGGGTCGTCTGCGGATCGCGCCTTAAAGGACAGCCCTGGGCAAGATGATTGAAAATCAATCTTGGTTCCACGGATGTCGCTTCGAGGATCACGATTCAGCTTTTCCCTTTCGTTGTGCTGGCGTCATCTCAACTGATTCCACCATACCATACTGGTAGGCTTCAAGTAGCAACTGGTTCAAAATACGGCTCGCCTGTACCACAGCAGGGTGGCTGAGCCTTCCATGCCGTTTAAAGAGCATTGATAGATATGCTCGCCAATTGGTTATATCGTTAGACAATTTATGTAAGTCTCTAAGCCGTATTGATTCTTTTATTGTAGATTGTGTGGTGTTCTCGGTACTCATAACCACTGCATCTCCCTTGCCTATCCGATCTTGTTGTATGGCACTTACTTCTCCTGGGTTTTCGGCAGGTGTACTTCAATTTGCACTCTATAGCGCCATTGCCTCAAGGCAACCCCGTTATAAACATTCTCTGCATCAATACCTGTTTACGCCAACACCACATTATTGAGGAACTGAGGGAATATCGCAACCGTGTAGTGTTTACGTATTCCGATAAAAATGCCATAGCAGGACGTCTCTAATCTCTGGAGCCTCATCTCTCTAACAAAATTTTGCCATTCTGTGATATTGCTTATTATTACCATAAATCGGTAAAACAAGCCAAAAAGACAAACCATTCGGCTACGACTGGGTATCAATGGAAATCAACCGGCATGGCATATGAATCCGGACCCATGGATGGGGTTAGTAAACGAACGAAAAGTGCAGAAGGGTCTGAAAGTCTTGCACAGTGCGGCGTTCTTTAAGCTCTTATCGCAGTGGTCAATGCGACTATTTCTGTGAACCCGCACTCTCGTGGGGAGTTGAAGAGATGTTTTTGGGAGATTACGGGCTTCTAGACCATGTTTTCGGCGGCTATTGCAGTTTTTCGTTCCAATTATACATGACCCGCGCACCATTGGCGAGCTGTTTTATGCGCACTGCCAAGCGATTTTTGCGAAAAGAGGGGACGGGGACGCTGGGATTTCACCAGACTCGTCGGTTTGACCCGTTGAGAAAGTTGCCGTGTTATGGCCTGCTTTTAAGCATCTCT
>JAKADI010000114.1 GCA_021820675.1 Bacillota bacterium
AAGACCCGGCCAAATCGGGAAGGAATTAGGTCAGACACTAAATGTTCAGCATGGCGATCTTTTAATGATGTGGTATATCCCGGTGGTTTGTTCAACAACAAGTAAACCCTCTTGCGATTTTCCAAAAGGAGGCGGCCATCCACAACAATCTGATCTTCTAGCGTGTCAACGACTTGACCAATATGCGCCTGCTGGCCATTCACGACGACTCTCCCAGCATTTATCCACGTTTCCGCTTCACGCCTGGAACATAACCCAGCTTGAGCTATCATTTTTTGTAGACGTAATTTCATAGTACCTCCCCCTATCGCAAAACCTATCCCCGAATCTTGAAAATACATTCGATTTCTACCGATGCGTTTAGGGGTAACGCATTTGTCCCAACCGCGGAACGGGCATGACGTCCGTGCTCTTGAAAGATTTCCTCCAACAGCCACGAAGCGCCGTTGATGACCTGAGGTTGATCGTGAAAATCCGGATGACTTTGCACGAAGCCCACAACCTTTATCACGGATTCCAATCGTTCCACATCCCCCAGCGCGAAAGCGGCCACGCTTATTGCGTTTAAGGCAGCCTGGCGCGCGGCATCCCGGGCCTCTTCAATACTCACTCCGTCTCCTACCCGGCCTTCGGCGACAAGCTTCCCGTCGCGAAAAGGTAATTGGCCTGACGTATAGCACCATGACCCGACGACCAAAGCCGGCACATAAGCCGCAACGGCTTTAGGTGCTTCCGGCAAGGTAACGCCTAGATCTTGCAGTCTTTTGGATAATAATTCCATTTTATTTGAGCCCTCCATTCATGCTTGTCAACCCAGTATCATATCTTTTCCTAGACGCGGCATCGTCACTCGGGATTTTCCGGATTAGTATACCAGGTTGTCCCAGCTATTTCGACCATTTCACTAGCCTTCCATAAAGGAGCACACAGAGCCAATGACCACCCTGATTGAGACCATTTCGGCATGGGCCATTCCCTTTCTCATCGGTTTTATTCCCATTTACGGTTGGCTGAAAGGAGTTAAGGTATACCAAACTTTCGTTGAAGGCGCACAGGAAGGTTTTCGCATGGCAGTCCAGATGATTCCGTTTCTTGTCGGAATCTTGGTGGCCTTAAATATTTTTGAAACGTCCGGTGCCCTAGATGCCGTCATACATTTTCTGTCCCTACCCCTACATTATTTGGGTGTCCCTGCATCGGTGGTTCCTTTACTATTAGTGCGTCCGTTATCGGGAGGCGCGGCCTTAGGGATTACTACCGGACTTTTGCACCGTTACGGTCCGGACTCCTTCACGGGCCGATTAGCATCCACGTTACAAAGCAGTACGGATACAACCTTTTATGTCATTACTTTATATTTCGGTTCCGTTGCAATCAAAAAGATTCGCTACGCCCTTACGGTGGCGCTCATTGGGGATCTGGCCGGATTCGTTGCCGCCGTTTATATCTGCCATCAGTTATTCCGCTAAAAATCCTTGGTCCATCACAATCGTGAATCGCACTAATGGGTTATAGTTTGTCGTTACGGTGGAAATAGCGGAAGATGCGTTCGGCCGTGATCGCCACAACCGAAGCGAAGGTCGTGGCAATAATGGTCGGGCCGACAATTTCGGTGGGATTTTTGGAGCCCGCGGCGACGCGTAAAGCAATCACAGTCGCCGGGATTAGGTTAATCGAAGCAGTATTAATCGCTAAAAATGTAATCATGTTGGCCGAAGCCGTATCTTTTACGGTATTTAGCTTTTGCAATTCCTCCATCGCTTTGAGACCAAACGGCGTTGCCGCGCCTCCCATCCCCAAGATGTTCGCGGCCATGTTCATCAGCATATTTCCCATCGCCGGATGTTCTTTGGGAATGCCAGGAAATAGGCGAGAAACAAAAGGAGACAACAGGCGCGAGAACGCTCGCATCAAACCGGATTCTTCGGCAATTTTAGCCATACCCAGCCATAAGGCCATAATGCCGATAAACCCAAAAGCGACTTCTACAGCTTTTTCACTACCCGTCACAATGGCCTGCGTCACAGACATCATGGAGTGATGTAAAGCACTGACTATGAGCCCCCCCACAATCAATATCAGCCAGACGATATTTACCATCAATGATCCCCCCAATACTCTAGGGGACATTATATGAAGCTCGTCCGGATTCAAGACCGCACACCTTAAGGGGATAGCACCACATTATCAATTAACCGGGCTTGTCCAATTCTCGCGGCTACGGCGAGAATTGCCGGAGATGACCTTAAGACATCAAGGGGTTCGAGAGTTCGTTGATCGACCAGAGCGATATATTCTGGCACAATACCCTGGCCCTGTAACACTTTGGCTACCTCGTTGGTCAGCACCGACGATCGTCGCTCTCCTTGTTCGAATAAGGCGCGTCCAACACTGAGCCCTCGATACAGAAAGACTGCTCGGTCCTTTTCGTGAGAAGTGAGGTATCGATTGCGAGACGACAGAGCCAGCCCTGCGCTCTCGCGTACTGTTGGTACCCCTACAACCTCAATCGGAAAATTCAAGTCCTCCACCAGTTGTTTGATGATGGCCAATTGTTGGGCATCCTTTTGTCCAAACAAGGCGACATGCGGCCGGACAATATTAAATAACTTAGCCACAACCGTCGCTACCCCATCAAAGTGTCCCGGACGGGCCAATCCGCACATCACGCGCGTCATCGACGGTAAGGTAATGACCGTACGACTTGGCCCCTGAGGGTACATTTCATCAACGGATGGAGTAAATACTATTAAAGGTCGGTAAGGTTCCAACAGGGCTAAGTCTTGCTCTAAGCTTCGGGGATATTTGTCGAAATCTTCTTGGGGACCAAATTGCAGGGGATTGACAAAAATACTCACAATCACCACCGATGCTAGGCTCTTAGCGTGTTCCACCAAGGACAAATGGCCCCGGTGGAGAGATCCCATCGTCGGTACTAATGCGATGGTCTTTTCAGGTAAGAGACCTTCCCGATAGAGTTTCATCGCATTTAGGGTATCAAAACAGATTATGGTTGACACACTTCATAACTCCTTCACGAATTCTTGCTGACTAATTCCAGAAGAGAATCCGCCTGGCTTTAGCCCAAGGTTTATGACAATTCCATTAATCCTTTTAATTGGCGGATAAAATGATCCTCACTTAACGCACCCTCGAAGGCTTGTTTTTTCCCCAAATCTTTGATGGTAAAAACAGTTTTAGGCACAGCAAAAACCTCCTCTTGCTCCGCCATTTCCACAAAGGCATTGGCTTCGATGGATTCTCCGCGAATTCGCGCGGGGTTGGCTAAAGCCATCTGGTGTGCCAGGCGAACCGCCCGTGGACAGTGCGGTCACGTTGGCGTGACGAAAACTTGGAGTAGCACGTCGTGTTCCAGATTACGAAGATAGTTCATCGATTTCTCACTGAGTCGAGAGCGCCCAATAGAGACATCCAAAATATCCTCAATAAGGACAGCAAATTCATATCCTGAAGGAATGCCTAAGATCCGTATCCCCGTATCGTCTTCGTTCTTATCTCGCAGGATTAGTGTGGGCACTTGCTCTACCCCATAAAGGGCCGCCAATACTTGATTTTTATAGAAGTTATAGATTTCTAAATGAAGCAGGTCCGGCATTAGACTCACCACTTCACGCAAAATCCCTTGGGCATGGCGACTCCAATCCTGGACGGGATCCAAAAACAGATCCAAATGTACAGGAAACTTGAGATCACGAAACATCTCGGATAACGTTTGCCTATCACGTTCATTTAACAATCCCATAGTCGTCCCTCACCGCGATGCACTAGCCGCATGTTTTACAGCGGGGCAGATCCTCGAAACGGACGAGGTAACCCCGTTTTTGATAATTTATGATATCATCCCTCGATCGGTCACAGAAAAGAGAAATTCACCGCACCGACATTATACTGCTGGATATGGGAGTTAGTTCGCCGATTCTCTCGAATTTTGTGTGGTGTTCTCTACCGGCAATGCCGATTGATGACCACCTGGCCAGCTTAATCGCCGGCGAGCCGCCAAAAATTCTTGTCCCAACGCATCTAAGCGCATCTCGATGGCTTTTCGATCATCTTCCCAAAAAAAGATATCCAATAACCGTTTTTCCAAACTTCCTCGCCGTTCCAAGTGCCGTAAAATGACATCGAGTTCTCCTATCACGTGACGAAACAAATCAATTTTCTCATGTAACAAGTGTAGGATGTTTTCTTCAATCGTCTCAACGGTAAATAAATTATAGATATCAACTGGGTGCGTTTGACCAATCCGGTGTAGTCGGCCGATGCGCTGTTCAATGCGCATGGGATTCCACGGTAAATCAAAATTTATGAGTTGATGGCAAAACTGCAAGTTTAAACCTTGTCCTCCAGCTTCCGTGGAGACGAGGACATGATCTTCTTCACTGAACCACTGAATAAGTCGGTCCCGCTCTCCTCGGCTTAAGCCGCCATGAAAGGCTTCCGCGGGTATTCCTTTTTCTCGCAAGCTGTTGACGATAATCGATTGGCTAGCACGATATTCAGTAAAAATTAACACTTGCCCGCCGATAACACGGATCAGATCGATAACGGCTTGGATTTTCGACGTCATCACGATCGAACGCGCCAAGGATAACAATTCCTCTTGCAATGGGCCAAGCCAGGTCGCCGCATCTAAGGTCGGAATAAGAGCGTGAGGCGATGAACACAGTTCCCGTTGCAGGGTAATCAAGGGCAATACGGTTTGATTCCCTTGAAGGCGATGCCGATATTCCACTTTAAGCGCATGGGTCATCGTATCGTATAAACGCCTTTCATCACTACTCAAGACAATAGGCCATAAAGTTACTTCGCGTGGAGGTAGATCAATCCCCACCTCATATCGTTGATTGCGCACCATCACTCGCGATAGAAGTTTCTTCAATGCACGGGCATTTTTGGGAGTGCGTTTATCCAAAATAAATTGGCGATAAAAACGCAAGTAGCTGCCAAATAACCCCGGTTTGACTAAATTGACAAGAGTATATAACTCGGTCAATTCATTCTCCATAGGCGTGGCCGTCAACAATACCAGATAACGCGCCTTAATCCCTTCCACCAGTTGATAATTCAACGTCTTGGTATTCTTAAGATGATGAGCCTCATCGACAATCACCAGGTCCCAAGAAACGTACTGCAATTGATGATACAATGGAATTTTCTTGGCACTATCAATCGATAACACCCATAACCAACCCTGATCATGTGCGTTATGCAAGGCACGCCAACCGAATTTGTGTTGAAGTTCCTGAATCCATTGAGTTATTAATCCCGCAGGTACTAAGATGAGTACGCGGTCGATAAGCGCTTGCGCTTTGAGTTCCGCTATGACCAGCCCAGCCTCGATGGTCTTCCCCAACCCGACTTCGTCTGCTAAAATGGCCCGCCCGCCCAACTGATGAACCACCGTCAAAACACTATCGATTTGATAGCTATGGAGCGTTAATCCCTGATCCGTCACGTGGGGCTCGATATCAGGCCAGCATCGCAGATGTCCCAAAAGGTGGTCCAATGATGGAATGACCGCCGATTTCGTCATTTCCCCGCGCCTCCAAACGCATGGTGAGGAGGAAAAGTGTCTAAGGACAATCCTTCGCTCCGTAAATGACGGAGAAAATGGATTCCTCGATCCGATACATCGAAGAGATCACCCTCACAACGGACCCTCTCAATAACCCGCTTCATTGTCCAGACTTCCGGCTCTTGACCAATTTCATCCCATGTCACAGGACAGGACACTGTGCCCCTGGGCACGGCCCGAACTGTATAAACCCCGGCCATGGTCCGGTGATAGCCGTTTTGCAAATAATCGATATATACCCTGGCGCCACGCTTGGCTTTCAATCGTTCAAGGGTCAAAAGTTGGGGATAGGTCTTGGCGGCAATGTTCGCAATGAGCTGACACCCCTGGACGACTAACTCATGACGTTCGGGTTGAATCTTGACATAAATATGCATCCCCTTATGTCCTGAGGTCTTTAAAATGCAAGGGATGTGTAATAAGCCCAAGAGTTTCACCATAATCCGGGTGGCCTCCGCGACTTTGTGCCACAGTACATGGTGCGGATCTAAATCGAATACGGCCCAGTCGTGCTTGTTGGGATCGGCCATGAGACCTAAGGGGACATGCCATTCAATCGTGCCGAGTGCAACCCATTGCAATAACTGCTGGGGTG
>JAKADI010000115.1 GCA_021820675.1 Bacillota bacterium
GGATCAGGGCCGGGAGTCGCCCGACGCGTTGGGATCACCCTGGAGTTTCTCGCGGACGGGCTCTGAGTCCGGTAGAACTTATTATTGTCACGAATTGACGACAATGACTTTGCCGAAGACCTGCGGGGAAGGGAAATCGTTCTTTGAACCTCGTGCTGAATCTTAATGGCGAGCTGGACGAGAGCCATTCCATTCCATTTTTACGGACTAGTAGAACTGTAGAAAAGCCCATTGTCAATTAAAAGGACAGATAGCTGACAGAGGTTTGACAGGATGGTAGCGATCGTGCGTGTCAGTTGGACATCCTCGGTAACTGACTGTTGTTTAAGACCGCGTTGGACGAATACCATGGTCGTGTCGTTAATGTCTTCATTCAGCTCGGGCCACCGACGAATTACGGTTATGGACTGTCGGTCGAAAGCGCCTGTCAACGGATCCGAGAGCATTATCGGATTGGCTACAATATGGCTTCCGTGTTTGATGGCGTTGTACGTGTTTGCTAGTTTTCGAGTCTCAATGGGATTGGAGCCTCCGTTGTCCATGTACGCATCAGCGATTCTGTCCAATAAATCCGAGAGAGGATCCAAGAACTCCCGAAGTTCGCTTTCGGGTTTGAGAGGGGCAAGATCGGCAAAAACGGGAAACTTAAGAATGGTCAGGACGGCATCAGCATCAACAGACGCAAGAGCCTGGACTTGGGAATAAAAATTGTTGGCACGATTCTTCGACATGTTGATGAACGCCGCCGAAAACCCACCGGTGGACCTTGTTGCAAGTGCCCAGCAAAATCGACCAAGCGTCTCCATGGATGCTGCAACTTCTCCTAAGATTTTGGCACGAAGAACGCCCTGAATTCGCGGCTTGTCTCCCGCTTCGATGTCGCTGTCATTTGGGACAGCTTGCATTTGCTTGTAGAGTGCGGTGGCCGTGTATTGATGAGCCCATGAACCCATACTGTGGAAGTCGGTAAGCATTTTCCGATCGAATTCCTCGACGTGGTCCCACGTCATTTTCATAACAGGTTTAACCTCCTCTGGAAATTATAAGAAAATTATGCGCTGCCCGTTGCGATATGTCTATGGCAGTCCTTTGTCGAAGCGGATAACTTTCCTGCAGCCGACCCGGACTCTCAGATTCGGTATTTATCTAAAATTGCACTCAGTTCATAAATATATCAGGTGCGATATTGTTGACCGTGTACCCGGATTCCGTAATAATGTCGATATCTGAAATGAAAGTGACGAATGCATATGGAGGATGCTTGGCAGAACAAGCCGGAAGACATTAGGCGTCTTCGGTCGCGGTTGGGACTGAGTCAGCAACAACTGGCCGATCGACTGGGAGTTTCGTTTGCGACCGTGAGCCGCTGGGAGAACGGGCATACGAAGCCGCACCGTTGGCTTGGGGAACGATTACGCCAGCTGGACGAACAGGTAATTGGGGCCACAGACAGTGGCCCTTCTGCGCAACCCGGCGCCGTGACGCCAATGAGGGCGACACCTCGGCTCGATTTTCTGGCACCTTCGGACGCAGTGCGCGCGGCGGCGGAAGCCGAATGGTTGGCGTATGGGTATTTAGCGAATCCGACATTTGCCACGGAGACTTCTCTCATCGATCCTTTGCCTCACCAGCGCATCGCAGTTTATGACGTTATGTTGCGTCAGCCGCGCTTACGATTTCTCTTAGCGGATGATGCTGGTGCCGGCAAAACCATCATGAGCGGGCTTTATATTCGGGAGATGCTGGCTCGTCAGCGGCTGCAACGGATCCTTATCGTACCGCCGGCGGGATTGGTTGGTAATTGGCAACAGGAGCTGCAGACGCTGTTTCGCCTCTCCTTTCGCATCGTCAATGGGTCGGATGCACGGTCTGGGAATCCGTTCCTGGGCCCGGATAGTAACCGGGTTATTGTGAGTGTGGACACCCTGACTGGAGAGACACTGCGAAAGCGGTTAGCCGATCCCGATGTACAGCCATATGATCTTGTGATTTTTGATGAAGCGCATAAGTTGTCCGCGGATCGTGAGCCGGATGGCCGGATTCGGAAGACGCAACGGTACCGATTGGCGGAGTGGTTGGTCGGCGCCGCATCGGATGACGAGGACATTATTTTGGGGTGGTCGGCGCAACATGTCTTGTTGCTGACGGCGACGCCCCATATGGGGAAGGACTACCCATTTTTTGCATTGTGGCACCTCTTAGAGCCGGAAATGCTGTCAACACCCGATATGCTGGAACGCTATCCGGACCACGAGCGCCAAAAGCACTATATCCGGCGGACCAAAGAGGAAATGGTCACGTTTGAGGGCCAGCGGCTTTACCCGACACGTGTCTCCACCACGGTGGCCTATCCTCTCTCGCCGTTGGAACGACAGCTGTACGACCGCACCACCGCCTACATTCGCGAGACCTATAACCGGGCGGCCGGCTTGAACCGCTCAGCAGCACGACTGGCCATGAGTGTTTTTCAGCGTCGCTTGGCAAGCTCTGCGTATGCCCTGGCGACATCGCTCAAACGAAGACAGGATATGCTGGATCAGTATATCGCGCGGGCTGAAAATCACCAGTTGGATATTGCCGCGGAACAAGCCCGGCAACGGTCATGGGAGGATGACCCACTCGAGTCCATGACCGGTGATGAAGAGGCAAGCGATCATGGGCGGGAAGAGCACGAAGTGGCGGAGGACCGTGGCACGTCGGCATTACTCGCGTCTTCTCTAACAGAACTGCGATCGGAACGGGCCGAAGTCGAATCGCTGGTGGCGTTGGCGCACGCGGTATTGGCCCAGGCGGACGAGGCGAAATTCCAACGCCTCCGGGAACTGGTGCGCGATCCGCAATTTGCCGGCGAGAAGCTCCTCATATTCACGGAGCATCGCGACACTTTGACATACTTGCACGACCGTTTGCAAGCATTAGGGTTTGCTGGTCGCATTGCCCAGATCCACGGAGGCATGCCATACCAGGAACGGGAAGCTCAAGTTCGCCGGTTTCGCCAGCCCGGGTCTCAGGGGGGCGCTAACATTTGTCTTGCCACCGATGCGGCCGGAGAAGGTATCAATCTGCAGTTTTGCTGGGTGATGGTTAACTACGATATCCCGTGGAATCCGGCCAGGTTAGAGCAGCGGATGGGACGTATTCACCGCTATAAGCAGACGCATGATCCGGTGCTCATCTTTAACCTGGTGGCGGATAACACCCGCGAAGGCCGTGTTCTACAGACGTTGTTGGATAAGTTGGACCGTATTCGCCAGGAGTTGCGGTCGGATAAGGTCTTTGACGTGATTGGGCGACAATTGGCGGACTGGTCTCTTCGGGATCTGTTGTTGGAGTCCCTGGATGACGAGGCGATTGTGAAAGAACTCGAGGAGCGTGTGAGTACGGAACAGGTGGCGGTAGCGATTCATAGTCAGGATGCGATCCTACCGCCCAGCGGAGACATCATGGATCAACTTCCAGCCGCCCGAGAACAACTGAAGCGCGAGGCCTACCATCGGTTGCTGCCGGGCTACGTGCGGCATTTTTTGGGCCTTGCCGTACCCCTATTGGGGATTGGATGGGACGGGGACTTGGATACGGTGTTTTCCTTCAAAGCCTTGGAGGCCGGTGCCCTTGATCCGCTGCTACCGACTATGGAGCGGTATCCGGTTGAGGTAAGGAATCGGTGGACTCTTACGAAACGCCTTGACGGGTACGCCGTCTACTTCCATCCTGGGGAGCCGGTGTTCGACGTGTTGAGGGCATGGGTCGCGGGCCAATATGCCGAAGAGGCCATGCGTGGCGCCGTACTAGTGGATCCCGAAGCGCGCGAGGCGTATGTCTGCCACTGGGTCTTAGCACAGGTCAGCGAAGGGGCAATGACAGGGGCTCCCCGGGTGGTCGAGACCCGGTTATTGGCGGTGCGACAGTGGGCAGACGGGCGTGTGGAAGAAGTGCCTGCCGAACAATTATTTCTTCTGCAGCCTGGGAATCGTATACCGCCCCAGTGGCTGCTATTAGCAACCCGCGCCGAAGCGCAATTGGAGCACATTCGCGAGTTCCTGATCCAATCCCTTACCGAGCGCTGGTTGGAGCCTCTCCGAGCCCAAATGTATCAGCAAGCCGGTGAGGATTGGCAATGGGTCGAGGAAGGGTATCGGGCCTTGGAAGCCGACTTGGCCATCCAACGCAGCACCGTGACCCAACGCATCCGGGCTGGGGAGTCAGCCCTCCAAGGGCGATTGACGACTATTCGACGGCGACAGGCTGCTTTGGACGCAGAGAAGGCGGGAGCGCAAGCACGAATCCTGCGAGCGCCCGATCGTCTGCGTCTTGAGCCCATGACCTTCTTTGCACACGCCTTGGTGATTCCGGCAGCGGACCCAGCCATTCACGCTGAGTTTACCCGGGAGGTGGAGGAGGTGGCCATGGCCGTCGCGCAAAGCCAGTTGGAACAGAAGGGCTTTGTCGTCTACGATGTGTCAACACCCGCGAAGGCGCAATCGGCCGGACTCAGCGCATGGCCGGGATTTGACCTTTGGGCTCGGCATCCGGATGGGCGGGATCGGGCGGTGGAAGTCAAGGGGCGTGCGACGCGGGGGACGATCCTGGTGTCGGACAACGAATGGGCCAAGGCCTGTACATTGCGCGACCGGTACTGGCTCTATGTCGTATGGGATTGTGGAAGTGCCCAACCCTATTGTCTCCCGGTACGGGATCCGTTTGGGCGGCTTCTCGCCACCACACACGGTGGCGTGTCAATTGGGCCTGAGGCGATCATGCAGGCCGTCGAAGATCAGGATGAGGGAAAGGACTGAGAATATGGCCGACGATACGCGGCTGATTGAGGTAGCGTTCCCACTCAAGCAATCGTCATTAGATTCTGTCCATGAAAAAAATGTCCGCCATGGCCACATCTCCACATTGCATATTTGGCCGGCCAGGCGGCCCTTGGCGGCGGTGCGCGCCGCTCTATTGGCAACACTGCTACCAGACCCCGGCACACCCGAGGCTCGCCAGCAATTGGTGGAGCGAATTGGTGGTCGGGTTGTCAAGACCGTTGATAAAAGCGGATCTAAAGTCAAGGAAGAGACAGTTGGCGGGGTGCTCCATTGGGGCCGCGAATCGAGCCCCGACATGGATTGGTTTCGAGAGCAAATACGACGCGCCTATGGGGGTCGGGCCCCGAAAGTGCTCGACCCATTTGCGGGGGGCGGAGCCATTCCGCTGGAAGCGATGCGGCTCGGCTGCGAGGTGACGGCCGTCGACATCAACCCCGTGGCATGGTTTATTTTGAAATGCACTCTGGAGTATCCACAAAAGCTGGCCGGCCAGACGCGGCCGTTACCGGATTTTGCCCTTCAGTCACCCGAGTTTATGGAGGCCTTTTTGCACCAAGGCGACGAGAAAGGCAGAACTCGCAAGAAGAATGCGACGAGTAATGGGCAAATCGACTTTCTGACCGTCCCCGAAGCCGATCTCGCATGGCACGTCCGAGCGTGGGGCCAGTGGGTGTTGGGTCAGGCTAAACAGGAGTTGGCCCGATTCTATCCCACAATTGATGGAAAACCCACTGTGGCATATCTCTGGGCGCGGACGGTGACGTGTAAACATTGCCGAAAGAGTATTCCTCTTCTCAAAACCCGTTGGCTGGCGAAGAAAGACAAGAAGCGGGTGCGGTTGACCATGACGCCGAACGCTGATGGAACCGGTATTGAGTTCGATATTGAACCTGATGTGCCAGTGGTGGGGGGGAACACGGCCCAAAAACGGGCACGTGATAAGGAACTGGGTCAGGGAACCATGTCGCGGTCGGGGGTAAAGTGTCCGCTGTGCGGCACCATCATGACGATGGAGGACATCCGCTTGGAAGGGCGAGCGGGCCGCCTCAGCACCATCATGACTGCCGTGGTGGTGGATGGTCCGAAGGGAAAGGAATACCGATTACCGACTGAGCAAGAAGTCCAGATGGCGCAAGCCGCCGTCCATGAACTAGAGCGGGTCTATGCAGAGATTCCGTTTGGGATACCTCATGAACCCTTGCCAAGCGTAACTAGTTAGGTGCCCCCCCGAATGGTGTTGAATTGGGCGGGCGCGGTGGAGGTTACAAGGGCACGACCCAAAGGGATGGCATGGCCATCCCTTTGGGCGT
>JAKADI010000116.1:0-3647 GCA_021820675.1 Bacillota bacterium
CCCGGGCGCACCAAAATGGGGATTTTGTCACGCTAAAATATGAACCCTTTATGGAGCTGGCCCTACAGGAAGCCAAAAACGCCGCTCAATCGGGGGAAGTCCCGGTTGGAGCGGTCTTAATTCGCGAAGACGGTATCATCCTTGCGAAGAACCATAACCGACGGGAACAAGATCATGATCCTACGGCACATGCAGAGATTTTAGTCATTCGTGAAGCTGCCCAAAAATTGGGCGGATGGCGTCTTGCCGGGACCACGTTGCTGGTTACGCTGGAGCCCTGTATAATGTGTGCAGGTGCCATTGTCTTAAGTCGGATAGACCGATTAGTGTATGCGACCACAGACCCTAAGGCGGGGGCTGTGCATAGTATTTATGAACTATTGACCGATGACCGGCTTAATCACCGAGTTGAAGTATTTTCGGGTCTCCAACAACACGCAGCGCAAGCGATGTTACAGGAATTTTTTCGTGTCCGTCGGCCATAGTAAACAAGTGAATACAGCTGGAGAGGTGTCTGAGTTGGTCGAAGGAGCCCGACTCGAAATCGGGTAGGCGGTTCAACCCCGTCTCGTGGGTTCGAATCCCACCCTCTCCGCCACGTGTATTTCATTCGATTAACCTGGAGGGGTGGCCGAGCGGTTTAAGGCGCACGCCTGGAAAGCGTGTTGGTGGGCCAAATCCTGCCTCGAGGGTTCGAATCCCTCCTCCTCCGCCATTTCAGGTGTAATGATTAGATTGGGTAATGTTAAGAGGCCATGGAGCCGCATCGATTGGGTCCCGCGCGGACAACACCTGTGAACCCCGTCAGGCCCGGAAGGGAGCAGCGGTAAGCGGGAACGTTGTGGTGCCGCGGATTCGCCTAATCGGTGCCGCCCCGTGGCCTAAATGGTTTGACGAAGGGGGCCTTTTGTGGCACACCAAGCGTTGTACCGAACTTATCGACCGCGTTCGTTTTCGCAAGTTCTGGGTCAAAGCCGCGTGGTCGAGACCTTGCGGCAAGCGGTGCACCAGGGGCGGTTGACCCATGCCTATTTATTTTCTGGCCCTCGTGGTACCGGAAAAACCAGCGTCGCTAGAATCCTTGCGAAGACGGTTCAATGTGAATCCTTAACACCTGACGGAGAACCCTGCCTGCAATGTTCGGGATGTGCTGCGGTGGAGAAGGGTCAACATTTGGATGTCATGGAAATTGATGCCGCTTCTAATCGGGGAATTGATGAAATCCGCGACATCAAAGAACGAATTGACCAATCACCGGTCATGGGACGATACCGTATTTATATTATTGATGAAGTGCATATGCTTACGACGGAAGCCTTTAATGCTTTGCTCAAAACACTAGAAGAGCCTCCGCCGCATGTTATTTTCATACTTGCAACGACAGAACCACAGAAACTTCCTGTGACGGTTCTCTCGAGGTGTCAACGTTATGAGTTTCAGAGATTGACTGTACCGCTTATTGAAGAGCGGCTAAGAAAAGTGATTGCCGAAGAAAAGGTGCACGCTGATCCTGAGGCTTTAGAACTTATTGCGGAATATGCCGACGGGGCGATGCGTGACGGACTGAGTTTATTAGACCAAGCAATTGCGGTTGGTGGCGGGCAAATTACCTACCAAACGGTCACCGATTTGGTAGGGACGGTGGAGCCCGCTATGATGGAACAGATTATGCTGGCGTTAACATCACCAATGGATTTGGCCGATATTATGCGTACTTTGGATGAGATTTATCGCCAGGGAAAGGATTATCGCACCGTTCTTCGCAGTATTGCACAACAAATTCGGGATGTGATTATTTGGCGGCAAGCGGGCCATGAATTGTTTCCGCGCTATCGGCAGGCATGGTTGGGCCAACTGGACCACCGGATTCCCGCCCATATTTCCTCGGCCTCATGGTTTCATGCTTTAGAATGGTTGGCGGAAGCCGATACGCGTTTGCGTGGAGGATTTCCCGCGCAGCTGGCGGTGGAATTGGCCCTATTGAAAATTCGCGAGGAATTGGCTTTCAATACGCCATCTCTATCTGGACAACCGCCATCTGGTGCTGATGAGCCTTCTCCTCCATCCCGTCAGGTGTTGGCACGAGACGGCACTTCGTCTAATGAATCGGCAGATTCCCCAACACGGCTTGGGGCGGAGGCGGAGGCGCCAAATCAAGTATCTGATGCGGCAGAGAACGAGGTCTCCAGCGATCAGCGAGTCAAAACATTTTTGGATGTCATTCGCCAAGAGCGCCCATCTACCTATGCTTTACTGCAAGATGCCCAGATTCGCCTTACGGGTAAAGCGTTGGAGATCATATTTTCCTTTCTGGCCCATCGTGATTTAATGATGTCGAGCCACCACAAAGCCCTAATGGAACAAGTTTTACACCGCATTTACGGTTCCGAAATGCAGTATTATTTATTGGTAGGCAATGAGCGCCCTTCTCCGAATGCTAAACCGCCAAGTCCTTCTTCTCATAAAGAGGATAGCGTAGGTTTGGTGGATGATATTCGATCTTGGTTTGGTGCGGAGCTTCCGGTAAAAAATACCGGAGATGCAGATAAAGGAGGACAATAGCATGGGATTTAACCCCAACAACATGCAGAAGATGATGAAGCAAGTGCAGAAAATGCAGCAGGATATGGCTCGGGTCCAGGAAGAGCTGGAGCATGAGAATGTGGAAGTGGAAGCCGGTGGCGTTGTCAAGGCTGTATTCAATGGGCATGGCGAAATCCAAGCCATTACTATTCAGCCGGAGGCGGTTGACCCGAACGACGTGGAAATGCTTCAGGATTTAATCTTGGCCGTCGTGCGTGAAGGCCACAAAAAGTCTCAAGAGTTGGCCAGCAGTCGGTTGAACGATGTGACCAAGGGTATGAATTTACCTAATATTCCCGGGCTTATATAGGCATGATTTACCCAGAGCCTATCCAAGATCTTGTGAGTCAATTGGCCAAATTGCCCGGGGTCGGGCCCAAAACCGCTCAGCGTTTGGCTTTTTTCTTGCTAAATATGCCGTCTGGAGAAGCAGAGCTGCTGGCTACCGCGATTGTGAATGCCCGAAGCCGTATCCGTTATTGTTCCGTATGTTTTAATTTTACCGACAGCGATCCTTGCACCATTTGTCGCAATGATGCGCGTGATAACCGCGTCGTGATGGTGGTGGAACAGCCTAAGGATGTGGTCGCCATGGAGAAGACGCGGGAATTTAAAGGACGATATCACGTGTTGCATGGTGCCATTTCTCCGATGGAGGGCATTGGGCCGGATGATCTACGGATCAAAGAGCTGATAATCCGGATCCAAGACACGGTGCCCAATGAAATTGTCCTGGCCACGAGTTCGAGTTTAGAGGGAGAAGCAACCGCGCTTTATCTAGCTCGCTTGTTGAAACCGATGGGATTTAAAGTCACCCGGATTGCCCGCGGGTTGCCTATGGGCGGGGATCTAGATTATACCGACGAGGTTACCTTATTGAAGGCACTGGAAGGAAGGCAAGAAGTTTGACGTGCCAGATGCATGATCCCATGCGTCATGGTTGTGCTCCACCATGAACCACAATACATAATGAAAGACGCGTATCAATTGGCTATTGAATGCATTATGACAAACAAGAGGTTTCAAGAGACGATACAGGCATGGCGAGTTATCGACTCGTTTTG
>JAKADI010000116.1:3657-6124 GCA_021820675.1 Bacillota bacterium
TGGACTTGTCCACCGTGTCACACACACCATGACCGCGACATGAATGCCGCAATCAATTTACAACAGATGGCCGAGAGTTCGGTGAGCATCTTCTCACCCGTTCTAGCATAAACTGGAGTGCTTGGTGACAAGCCCTCAGAAATGATCAGAAGGGAATGAGCCATCAGAACAGTATATTTCCGTTGACCACAGCTTTGCAACTCCATTCCCAATTCGCAATGTAAAACCAGAGTGCGCTTGCAAATCATTACCGACGCGCACGTCGGCGTGAGTTATTGTGAAAAACGCTATCCTTCGTCAGTTGAAAATCGGACGGGTACCATGCTTTGCCCTATGGTCCGCCTGGAACGTTGACTCTACATAATGTGCTCAGACAATTACCCATAACCCACAATGACAGTATCAGGGGTCGACGAAACCACAAGCGCCTCCTCTTAGCGTAGAGGAGCGGGATCAATTTGCTCTGCCAACGGACACCCCCAATCACGTTCTGTCATATTATGGTATATGGAGGTGAGGTCATGAGCGAGTTGTTTCTGGTGGTCTTTGACTGGGTCGATTTCGGTGTGAAGACCATGATGCTTGTGATTTTGGTACAAGGGTATCGCAAGAGGCACCTTGTTATGCGCATGGTATGGTGGATGGGGACACGTTACCGACAACTGTGGATTGAACAGTTCATTCGGACTGCACAGGCGGCCGGTAGCCCCAATCCCATCGCCCAGTTGCAACAGGTTATGGAGGACTTGGGGGAACCGTTATCGGAGGCTGAATTAGCTGAGGTCCAATGGGTCGAACGCCCAAAACATTGATGGTAATGACTCCATTCAACGAACCATTAGGCATCCTGTGTAGAGTGGGGAGGTGTGCCATGACGAGCGAGAATCGACAAGATTTTGTCCATCCCGGATGGGACGAAAAGGAGTGGGTCGATGTCTTAAGACAGTGGCAACGCAATTCGCATGGCTTCACAAACCAGACGCGTTGGAACCAGGTAGCGCCGGATAGTTTGGACCACGCGGCAAAAAAAATTCATCGATATTGCCAGCACCTACGGCTGTAGTAGGCAACTCCCCCGAGGCTGCCATCCGGTGGTGTTCCTTGCCTATTGACGGCCGACATGATTTTTTAGCGTCACCCCGAAACATGGGGTGTTGGCCCTTTCTAGGCCGGGTGATACTAATGAGATCGTTTGATGGCAGACTAACATAGAAAACTGGGCGACATTCACGATATGCAAGAACAATCCCCATTCCGCTTAAGCAGGTGTGAGACAAGGACCCATGAGACGAGCGCGACAGGATTTCGCGGCGGCGCTCATCGTTATCAGACCGACCTCCGCCAGGTTTTCCGTAGAGGTGGCAAGAGAATCATTACGGTAATGATAAAGGGAATGGTCTAAAAGAGATTGCGGTGGAATAATAATCCATACTGAGGTAGGAGGGTTAAACGGCGGGAAAGCGGTGGCACTCCACGAGGTCTATCCCGGCCTACAACCCCCGGGATTGGGATGTTTGTGAGTATCAGCCAATACGCGATCAGCGTGCATCGCTCTACAGTTCTCGTCAGTGGGTGACAAGGCAAACGGAAATTTCGCCAGGAATGATATCCTTCTCCTTCCGGATCCCAAGCAGGGAGCAGGAAACGCATCCTTGCTCACACGGGATGGAAGCCATCTCCGCAAGAGATGAATCCTGTGAGGACTGCGGGTGCCGTGAGGAGCCGGGAATAGTTCAAAAGAGATTATCGGAGGTTTTTCCAACCAAGGGTAACTCAGCGAAAGGACAGGCGATAATGCGGGACACGTTGGCAGGAATGTTTATCGTCTTGGACCTCTATATTTTTGGACAAGCCTTATTGCGGTTGCGGGGCTATTCGCACCATAAAAAAGCTTGGTTTCGGCCCATTCAGCGGGCATTAGGAGGTTTTGCCTTATTGGTGATATGGGATATTTTCGCTTTCGGAACGGGAATTCAGACTATAGGACTTAATGCCTTGACGCTTACCGTATCGGGGGTTTTGGGGATACCAGGGCTATTGTCGTTGGTGGCGATTCGCTATGGACTTTCTTGACCGGTTACGCGTCACTACGCTACACTTAACGCAGATCGTTGCTCTATATAGAGAACGGCTTTGCAGGAGGGACACACGTGGTTAGGGTACGTTATGCGCCGAGTCCTACCGGTAGCTTACATATCGGCGGGGCGAGAACGGCGCTGTTTAATTATTTGTTTGCACGCCATCATCGGGGACGATTTATTCTGCGAGTGGAGGATACGGATCGCGCTCGTATGGTTCTTGGATCTGAGGGCGTCATGATGAAAGGATTGCGCTCCTTGGGCATTGTGTGGGATGAGGGGCCCGATGTGGGTGGCGATTATGGCCCTTATCGGCAGTCCGGGCGCTTGGCAAGACATCGTGAGGCGTTGGACCGCTTGCTGTCGCAAGGACTGGCTTATCGATGTTA
>JAKADI010000117.1 GCA_021820675.1 Bacillota bacterium
CAGCAGGATCGTTCCATCCACCACCAGCGCGCCGAGAGCGCTATAGAGGGGCGGTGCGCCAAAAACAGACATGCCCACCGTAATTCCAATAAATTCAGTGACCAGGGTTAGCAGGTTGGCAATGACCAAATCAATCAATGAAAACCAACCCCAAAAAGCGCCATATCGCCCCCAAATCATTTCAGCATGGCCACGGTGAGCCACTGCGCCCAGACGCACGGTCATCTCCTGAACAAGATAGGCAATCACGCCACCCACTACTAAGGCCGGAACAAAAAATCCGATTCCGTACGTGGCTCCGGTTTGGGCATACGTAATGACACCGCCCGCGTCATTATCAGCAATCATCACGAGAATTCCGGGTCCAATTAAGGTCAACAATAACAATAAACGCTTGGTCCAATGAGGTGATTGGCGCAATAATGCCACGCGCGCTTGGTCTTCCGCACGAATACGTGCGTCATCCCACGCCGGAGTGGCGGCAAAGGCAATCTTTTTCGGCATTTTGGTATCCCCCTCGGCTTCTTCCGAGGGGGATGACAGCAACAGCTAAGGACAGCCCTCGGAAGAGCATAGAAAAATATTGTTCTTTTGTAAAAACCCGAACCGTCTATGGCCTCCTGGGTCTGTATTCACCCAATGTACCCTCCTTATCTGTCACGCCACAGAAGAAAGTCCTCTTGCATTCCAGCAAGAGGACAAGGTAATATACCGCTATCCCCCTGGTGGAGCTTTGGCACCACATCACGTAAGAATCCCAAAGGATTCAGCCACGTTGGAAGAAGCCTTAATCCGGCAACCTCTGTTCTACTCCTTAGCGTCTTTGGACGGTTCGGAGCAGTGGCCTATGTTGAATGTAGACGCCTCGCCTAACGAGGACCATATTTACTTTTGTACTTTTACTATATGCAAGTCTCGGCCGGTATGTCAATGGATGATCACGTAAATGCTCGAAAATTTATGCCCAGGGGTAAGAAGTGGCCCAAAAGCCCCTTAAACGGCTCTTCTAATGCCGTGCGGAAATTCTTTGGCGTTTGCCTATCATATACGCTTGAGGTACCTTCACACCGACATCTTCGGCATAGGCCAAGAATCGCTCCAGCCGCCTTTTGGCGCTGCGCCCCCCTGCACCATGGTTCGGGTCCGCCGTCAATGCCTGCTTAATTCGTCTGGTGATATCAAGCGCATCAAAATTCTGGCCGATAATCGCTTCTTGTACCGCAATACTTTCCTCGATGAGCGCCTCAACGAGGGAGGCATGATCGGTCAGCAATGCCCCTGTCGTCACGGACCCGACGTCCAGACCAGCAATATTCACGGTCCAAATATAGGCGTTTTTGGCAATAAGTTCGGTTAACATGGCCGTGTTCCCCGAAGCTATCTCGCAGGGAATCGCCAAGCTGTCCATGGCACATTTGATCACATCTTGCTGCGGACCATAGACGATGGATGGCAACAAGGGGGTAATGGGTTTACCCGGCTTGCGCTCGAACCAGACCACAAAGACCGTAGGATTGGCTACGCCCTGTGTTATCCACTGGGGCGGCAATAACTCATTTTGCAGCAAGACCACAGTCGGCTCAACCTTCCACTTCCGTGGGAGCATGTCCAAAGCCCCTGGCAAGTCATCTTCCCCTGTCGCCACAATAACCGTCTGGGGATTGACAGTGGCATCAATGGCACTGCCGCGAAGAATCGGAGTGACGGTCTTTCCACACATTAAAAGGCCTTCCCCAAGGGTGCGCCCCAACTGTCCCATTCCCACGATTACGGCGGTTTTCGTAGTCATACGTCCACTCCTATCTCGTAAAATTTTAAGTATTGCGCACTTTATCGTGATAGAGCCGTCTGTCGGCAGCGCGATAAATTTCCTTCAGGGTTGTCCCGTCTTGACCCCAAATGGCCCAGCCCACACTCACTGACACCTTGTCAACCTGACAGGACACCGTGTCTTTTAAGCGGGAAACAATATGCGGCGCCAAATCTTTAGGGCATTGGAGCATGATGACAAATTCGTCGCCGCCCCATCGGCCGCAGATATCTCCTTCCCGCAGATTGGCCGATAAAACTTGGGCCACCTCCTTTAAGACCCGGTCACCTTGCGGGTGGCCGTGTTGATCGTTAATGGCCTTAAAGTGATCGACATCAAAAATCGCAAAAATCCAGTTGTCGGCGGCCGCCGATCTAAGCTCCGCTAGCGTCCTAATACGCACGGTGGCTCCCCGCCTATTGTAAATACCCGTCAGGGGATCTCGCTGACTGGCTTCTTCAGCGGCTCGCCGGTAACGCAATAATTCCATCACGAGAGACAGCTGCTCGACCACTAAACTCATAACCAGGCTATCATCAGTCTTCAAATTCCGACGGTATAGAACCATCATCCCAGCCGGCACTTCCCCAATTTTAATGATCCATGAACCGCCGGTCTGAATTCCCCGATCCCGCCACTGAGCCTTTACGGCACCAGGAACGCTCTCGCGGGTTAACCACTGTTCACTCGCGCTATCAGCGAGATTGGCGTTTAGGTGAAATGTGCGGTCAACGTCTTGCTGTAATTCATCCGCCGTGCCGTGCAAATCGCCCCAGGGACTATAGACGCGGAAGGACCGCTCCCCTTCGCCCAAAGACACGGCCTTTTTAAAGACAAAGTAGCCGCTATCCACATGATAGTGACCTCGCAGCATATCCTTTACATGCTCAAACAATTCGAGTCCCCGTTTCACCGTGGCCCAATTGCGTGACTCTCGTATCAGCGTAATAAGGGCGGGTTGCAGGTCTCGGTTTTCCAAGTTCGCATAATCCTTTCCTGTCTTGTCCATCCATCATTCGCCGTGATGATCAAATTCGGCTATAATCTCTGCCTGCCGTTCCATGGCCTTTTCGTAACCGGATCGAATAATGTGGGGAATACGCGCCATATCCGCATTGTGGTCCATCTCCAACCGTACCACAAGATGAGGAATTGTCACGCTTTTCTTCTTTAACACCGTCATATGATGAATGGCGGCGGCTACGCTAGCATTGAGAACCTGTAAGAGATGCGGGCTTGGCGTGGGAACCTTCCATCTGAGGGGCTCATCAATCCATAGCCCCAATGCATAGGTTGCTCCCGCGGCTTGAGCCACGTCTAAAGGAAAATCGTCTGTCATGCCTCCGTCCACCAATATCATATCGGCTATACGCTCTGGTGGGAAGAAGCCGGGAATGGCCGCTGAAGCCCGAAGCGCCGGAAAAATTTCTTGTTCCTTGCCGTCAACCCAATAGACATAGGGTAGTTGCGAGAAAGCCGGGGGAACTGAGGAACCAAATACCACGCTCGTGCGGTGAGTTAAGGAGGTGGCCACGACATATATCGGAATTTGAACATCCGCGAAGGTTTTCTGACCAACATGTTGACGGAGTTTGTTCCAAAACGGCTCCGGATCCAAGATGGATTCGGCCAGGGTATGGCGGGTTAACAATGTCCGCCCCATCCGCCGCCAATTCCAAATCATGTCTTTGCGCCGGATCGTTACGGCCAAATCGCGAAGTTCGGACGCGGTCCATCCCAAAGCGTACAACGCTCCAATGATCGACCCCGACGAGGTTCCCACGATTAAATCGGGACGCAAGTTCATTTCCTCCAAAGCCTGGAAAATACCTATGGCCGCAACCCCAAGAATTCCGCCGCCCCCCAAAACGACCGCCCGCATGGCCATCTGCCCCCATCCATTCCCGCTAGTCTTTACATGATATGCAAGAATGCGAAGAAAAAAATCATGGGGACGGTAAATCCCTAGACGCAAGAATCCAAGGGCCAAGTTTTCGAGCCATAGCCGAGTTCGCCCATAAGTCACGGATACCGAGGTTCCTCGCCATTTGAAACCGATTGTGGTCTACATGCGGTCCGAAACCAGCCACATGGGGAATCTTTGCGACCCATGTCAGGTCGTCCTCGTTTAACAATGACAAATCCACCACCGCTAAAGAGGGGGGCTCGCGGTTGACAAGGGATTGAAATTCCCGGGAGGTGTGGCAAATCGTGACTGCTTCATCTACCGTTTTGCCAATTTCAATAATGCGATCAGCGAAAAATAAATCCGCGACGAGTGCTACCATCTCAGCTTGACTCCTTCTTCTTCCTAGCCGGCACTCCCATTTGAGGGCACAAGGCTTGAACCGGACACGTGTCACATTGTGGCTTTCGAGCCGTGCACACCCGCCTGCCATGATAGATGAGCCAGTGATGGGCTTGGGACCAAAGAGGCTTCGGTATCATCCGCATCAAATCTTCCTCCGTCCCCAGGACATCTTTGGCATGAGACCAGCCCAACCGATGGGCCAAACGAAAGACATGGGTGTCTACAGCAATGGCGTCGACCCCAAAACAATTAGCCAGGAGGACATTAGCGGTCTTTCTGCCAACACCCGGCAATTTCATCAAGAGGTCCCGATCCGCCGGAACGGTTCCTCCAAAGTCCCGAACAATAATTTGCGCGCTCGCAATCAGATTGCGGGCCTTGCTGTGAAAAAGCCCGCAATCTTGGATCAGCCTTTCAACTTCTGGAACGACGGCTGTGGCCAGGTCCTTAGGTGCGGGATATCGCGAAAATATTCGCGGGGTAATCATATTGACCCGTTTATCCGTGCACTGCGCCGATAAGAGTGTTGCCACGAGTAACTGCCATGGGCCGTCATGGACCAACTCCGTTGCGGGGTTGGGATAGAGTTCCGAAAAGATCCGCAAAATCTCGTTAACTGACGCCTTAACACGCGACGGCTTACCCACGCGTTAAACGACCCACCAACTCTTTCACTTGGGCGACGTGACCTGGCACCTTCACCTTGCGGAAAACATAGCGAATAATCCCCTCTGGGTCGATAATGAAGGTCGAACGTTCGATGCCATAGGAAATTTTTCCATACAAATTTTTCTGCTTATAGACCCCATATAAAGTGGCCACATGGGCCTCGGGATCGGACAACAAATTAAACGACAGTTGGTATTTGGCGGTAAACTTTTCGTGACTCGCCAAAGAGTCCGTACTCACTCCTAATACGGCGGCATTGACTTTTAAGAAATCCGGGATCATGTCCCTGAAATCGCAAGCTTCGGTGGTACATCCGGGAGTGTTGTCCCGGGGGTAAAAATAGAGCACGCCCACTTGGCCGCGCAAATCCGACAACTGCACGGGTCCATTGGTCCCGTCTAATGCAAAATCAGGTGCCAATTCACCAACCAGGGCATCTTGAGTATAGGCCTCCGTTTTTGCGGTCATGACTTATCATCTCCTAATCCTGTATGTAATCTCAGTAAAATGCCCGTTTTTGACCCGGTATACTAAGCCGGTCAATTATGATGCCGCAACACGGTGGATCTCACGTGAAACGGCTGATAACACTTCAGCGCCACCCTCTTTCGCAATGACGACCTCTTCCAAGCGCACACCAAATCGCCCGGGCAAATAAATACCGGGCTCAATCGAAAACGTGGAATTTAACGGCACTTTAATGGGATTGCCTTCCATAATAGACGGCGGTTCATGGACCGAAAGCCCAATCCCGTGCCCTAAGCGATGGACAAAATAGGTCCCATAGCCCGCATCTTCAATGACCCGCCTAGCCGCATGATCAATACTTTGGGCCTCGGCGTAAGCCCGAGCTTTGGCGATAGCTTGCATCACAGCCTGATTCACAATATGGTGGACATGCACAAAATCGTCCGATGGAGTCCCAACGTAGGCTACCCGCGTCATATCCGAGGCGTATCCCTCTTTAAAACATCCGATATCGAGCAAGACCGGTCCTTCAGCTATCACACTCTGATCAGGGGTATGATGCGGAAGAGCGCTATGCGGGCCTGCAGCGACAATGATAAAGGCCTCGCGGTCAGCGCCATGTGCCATAAACGCCCGACGAATGATATCTTGCAGTTCCATTTCTGTCATTCCGACGCGGATTGCCGCAAATCCCGCCATCATCGCCTGATCGTTTATGGTTTGGCACACCTTTAACTTATCCAGTTCCCCTTGATCCTTCATCATACGCCACGGTGCAAGCAGGCGAGATGCTCGGTGAAGAGGCAAGGACGCAAGCCTATGCAATGCATGTTTGAGTTGTTCTACATGGTCAAAGCGGG
>JAKADI010000118.1 GCA_021820675.1 Bacillota bacterium
CAGGCTATTTTTTAAGGGAGTTAACTTCCATTGTTTAAGTTGACTATATCATATTTGGTAGCCTATGGCATGACGGGTTAGCGGTCGCCATCCTTTAGGCTGGTCTGTCCATGGAAGACCCGACTATGCTTACGGGGAGTGGGCCCTGGGCTCCTCCTGCCAAGACAAGAATAAATCTCCGAATAGGGCGTACGTCCGAATTCGGGATTCAATGGCATTGCACATTCTTCGTCGGTGTCTCGGTATTTTACGATCACCACCGAGTAAGGATCAGCGAACATTCTTTTGCCAGGATGATCGTACCCAAGCTCCAGCACTGTTTCACCGCGCACATGGGGGAACGGAGAATTCCCCCCACGGCTATCCGAAATGGCGTGGGGGGAAAATGCCTTGGCTAGGGATGGTGTTCTACAAGGTTGTCCCGTATTGCTACCACCACGGCTTCCACGCGGCTGTGGACACCTAATTTTTCGATGATATTTTGTGCATGATTGCGCACTGTCGCATAGCTGATGTGCGAGAGACTAGCAATTTTATGCGCGTCATGGCCCTGCATCATGAGCCGAAGAATTTCGCGTTCGCGGACCGTTAAAGAGCCAACAGAGGTCGGGGCAGGCATTGGTGGTTCCACTGGGGAGCGGGGGGATTCTGTAATCCAGTGCACATCGTGAAATAGGTGCAAACATACCGGGAAGTCGTCGGTGGCAATCGAGAGCGTGCTGACATTAAGTAAAAGCTCTTTCCCGTCCACTGTGTGGGTGCGCAACAGATAGTCGTTAGGAATGTTGTCGTTGTTAAACATGCGGGCAATGTTACAGTTTGGGTAGCACAAAAGGTTGCCTCGAAAATCTTTTCCGTGGGTTACATCATAACAGAGGCGCGTGAGAACGGATGGCCCATGGTATCCAAATATCTGCTGTGCGGCGGAATTCCAAATGACGATGCGGCAATTTGGGTCAATACCCATAACCGCTACAGCGGTCTTTTCAAACATGGTTGCCACAGTTCTTAGAGAGATCTGATGTTCCATTTCCTCAAAATGCTCCAATGGGGGGGTCATCGTGCCAGCTCCTTTCTCACAATTCTTGAGTATGGCCGATAATATCTATGCATAGTTCGGTGACAAAGAATACTCCCTTAGACTTTGTTAATAAAGGGTCATTCATGATCCGTCGATCCGCGCTATGGGACCAATCTAGTGTGGTCCTCTCCTACATGGTTACGCTAAAGGCCAGAGCTCATATAACACAATTATGTCCATAACAGAAATAGTATCACAATTATGAAAACGTCACAAGAACATGCGCCGAAGGTCCACTCTGAAGC
This sequence comes from Bacillota bacterium, assembly GCA_021820675.1. Lineage (GTDB taxonomy): Bacteria > Bacillota > Sulfobacillia > Sulfobacillales > Sulfobacillaceae > Sulfobacillus. Next base: position 1,327 of record JAKADI010000118.1, read on the forward strand.
ATCGAGTATGAAAGTTATTGAAAAATCCGCGGCGCATGGTGAGGTGGCCAAGGAGGCCCCGGCACGGGCCGAATCACGCAAACCAAAATCCGGAACTTCTTAGAATTAGAACGTTTGAACATCCATCGGGACGCCGTCCTCCTGTTTATGCGTGCCTTTTACGAACAACCAAGTCGATCAGGATATGCGAATGGTCAAAGTCCGGCAGAAAATCTCCGACGCCTTCCACGCGGTACATGGTGCGCCGAAATTTTCTGGCGCGTCCACTGTTATCTTTTTATCCTCAAACAGCAAGGAGTGTCAGTCTTTGAATATCTTCAGAAGACCCTCCAGGAGAACCCTTTACTCCCGAAAGCATTCCATCAGCGTGGTTCATAGGAATATGGGGCCGAAGGTAACACAAATTAAGAGGCGAATCCCCTGTTTTGCCGTAGGGCTAATGTGTCCTGTTCTCGGATGGCTGCGAGTTGCGAGGAGAGAAATGAGTGAAGCAAGTAGACTAACAAAAATAGTGCACTTGAATCTTTGCATAAGAGTGATATGTGACAAAACTTAAAGATATAAAAAAATTATGTCACGCATGCGGTTGGTACTAGCGGAATGGAGGCACACGATGGCAGGCACCCTCTTGCAATTGACGGTCAACGGGCACCCGCAAACGGTATGGATTCAAGATAAGACCACGTTACTAGAGGTTTTACGGGATGGATTAGGATTCACGGGTACCAAAAACGGATGTGCGGTGGGGCAGTGTGGAACCTGCACAGTGTGGATCGATGGGGTGTCCCGTCTGTCGTGTATTACTTTAGCCCGTACTGTCGAGGGCAGGACCGTGACAACAGTGGAGGGATTGGCGGACTGGTGGCGGGAACGGCATCCCGAGGATGTTTACCATCCGCTGCAATCTGCGTTTGTAGCCGAAGGCGCCGTGCAGTGTGGGTTTTGTACGCCAGGTATGACGATGGCCGGCGCTGCATTATTACAGGAAATTCCTCATCCTGACCGTGAGGAGATTCGTGAGGCATTGGGGGGCCATCTGTGTCGGTGTACAGGATATGAACAGATCATCCGTGCGGTGGCGGCGGTGGGGGATCGCGGAAAGGAGGATGTTCGGTGAGCAAAATGCACGAAGTCGAGGCGAAGCCGACCGCTCTCCTAGATACAATGCCGCGCATTGATGCATGGGATAAGGTAACAGGGCAGGCGCTGTATGCCGATGATGTTCGCTGGCCTCACATGGCCTACGGGTTTTTAATTCGCAGTCCGTATGCTCATGCCCGTGTGGTGAAGGTGGACATCGAAGCGGTTCGGGGTCTGCCCGGCGTGTTGGCAGTTTTATGCGGGCCGGGTAGTGTGGCGGCTTACGGCATCATGCCTTCCACCCAAGATGAACATGCTCTGGCGGCCAAAAAGGTTTGCTATTTGGGCGAGCCGGTGGTGGCCATTGCCGCCGAAACTCTTCACCAGGCCGAGGCCGCGGCCAGCAAGGTCGTAGTGGAGTACGAGGTGTTGAGGCCCGTGTTGCACCCAGGGGTGCCTAAATCCCATACGGCCCTCGTTCATCCCGAACACCCTACCGGCAATTTGTTTAAAGCGGTGGATTTAGAATTTGGGGATATGGCAGGAGGATTTCTTGATGCGTGGACACGCGAAGACCGTTTCTTTTATCAGGGGAACAACCATGTAGCCATGGAACCTCATGCGGTCTTGGCCTACTGGCGGCCTGACGGGAAGATCGAGGTCAGTTCATCGACTCAAGCCCCTCATTATGTACAGCGCGAATTGGCGCGCGCGTTGGACGTTCCCGACTACCGCATCCGCGTTGTGGCTCCCGTTATTGGAGGAGGTTTTGGCGGAAAGAGTGAGGCGTTCCCCCATGAGGTGGCTGCAGTTTTGCTCTCTCGGGAATGTGGACGGCCGGTCAAGATTACCCTTTCGCGCGAGGAGGTGTTCTATACCCATCGCGGGCGGCATCCCGTGTCGATGCGCGTGCGCACGGCGATCGGCCCTGCAGGGAGGATCCGGGCTATGGAGTTCGACACCGAACTTGACGGCGGGGCTTACGGATCTTACGGTATTGCTTCAACCTATTACACAGGCGCATTGCAGCCTACGACCTATCAGATTCCCGCCTATCACTTTCACGGGGAGCGCTGGTACACGACAAAACCTCCATGCGGACCGAAACGGGGCCATGGCACAACCCAGCCACGGGCTTTACTGGAGATTCATCTCGACCGCATGGCGCGCGCACTGAGAATGGACCCGATCGCCTTGAGGCGCCAAAACTTGACCCCTCCCCATTCGGTAACCGTTAACCAACTAGAGATTACGACGTCGGGGCTGGCAGAATGCCTTGACGCCGTCGAAGCGAGGAGCGGCTGGCGTGAGCGCCGGGGACAACTAGAGCCGGACCGAGGGCTCGGGGTGGCATGTTCGAGTTATTTAAGCGGGGCGGGATTGCCGATTTATTGGAATCCTTTGCCCCACAGCGGGGTGCGTTTGGCGGTGAATCGTGATGGGGGAGTGCAGGTGTTCTGCGGATTGACAGATATTGGCCAGGGGGCCCAGACCATCCTGGTCATGCTGACGGCACAGGCGTTGGGTATCGATTCACAGCGAGTGCGGGTGTATACCGCGGATACCGGAATGACTCCAGTGGACTTGGGTTCGTACTCTAGCCGTGTGACCATGATGGCAGGAAATGCCACGTTACAGGCAGCCGAACGGATGGCAGCGCTCCTGCTTCACGTCGCAGCGGAACGCATGGGTGTAGCGGAAGTAGACGTTTTGCGAAAAGGTGAAGACTTTTTAGTCCCGATGGCCGATCGGATTACCCCCTGGGATGACGTTGTGAAATGGGCAGAAGAAATGCAGGGCCCTCTGAGCACCGTGGGTGGGTACACTCCTCCTCCCGCACTCGGGCGCTATAAGGGTTCGGGGGTCGGTCCCTCGCCCGCTTATTCATTTTCTGCTTGCGTGGCCGATATCACGGTCAATACCCGTGACGGGCGGGTGACGGTCCATCATTTGTGGGTGGCTCACGATTTAGGAACCCCGTTAAACCGTTCTATGGTCGAAGGACAGATACGGGGGGGGGTGGTGATGGGTCTGGGTGAAGTCTTGATGGAAGCCCAAGCGTTCAATCCAGATGGCCGCCACCGGGGCCCGCATCTACTCGGATACCGCATCCCGACGATACTGGATGTTCCTGAAATTGACATCGTTCTGGTAGGGGAACCTGAGCCGCGCGGTCCACTCGGCGCCAAAGAGGTCGGTCAAGGCCCGTTAAATCCAGTTATTCCTGCGGTGATTAATGCCATTTCCGACGCCGTGGGCATTGATTTGACCGAGACACCCATAACGCCAGACCGCATTTTACGCGCGTTGCACAAGCAGGAAAGGGGGCGCGCGCAATGAGTTCCCGGCCATCTTTTTATATCACACGTCTTGAAAACTGGGTAGATCTTCCTTCATCTTTAGGTACTCTGGGGGCTCAAATTTTGGCTGGGGGAACGGATTTGGTGCCGAACCTGACTTGGGAATTGGCATCGCCTACGATGTTGGTCGATGTGATGGGCATATCCGAGTTGCGAGAGATTACCATCGATGCTGAGGGCCGGTGGGTGATTGGGGCTGCGGTAACACTATCGGATATCTTGCACCACCCGGTCCTCGGTGCGCACTATCCCATGCTCGTTGCCGCCGTTCACGCCGTGGCGACACCGGAAATTCGGGCCCAGGCGACTTTAGGCGGAAATTTATGTGTAGACACGCGGTGCCGGTTTCGCAATCAACCGCCGATTTGGCGGTCAGGGTTGGATCCGTGTTTTAAATCGGATGGAAACCGGTGCTATGCGGCACCGAAGAGTCGGGAGTGCGTCGCGATATTGTCGTCGGATACTGCACCGGTTTTGATTGCGTTAGGCGCTGAGGTGGCTGTCGGAGGTCCAGAGCTGCGGTGGGTGGAAGTCGAGGCCCTCTACAGCGGGGATGGCCACGATCATTTGACACTGGGACCCCAAGAGTTTGTGCGGGCCGTGCGATTGCCACGGGTGTCGCCGGCAGGGGTTTTTCGGAAATGGCGGGATCGGGCCACGATGGACTTCCCCGAGGTGGATGTAGCGGTGGCGGCAACTTTAGATGAGGGGGTGCCGCGTGACATACGGATTGTGGTCAGCGCAGTCGGTCCGGCGCCGGTGCGCATCTCGGCAGCGGAAGTGCTGCTGGACTCTAGCCCGTGGACGGATGCCCAATTGGAGAGGGCCTCAGTGATGGCCCGTGAGGCGGTGCATCCGTACGACAATGGGCAACTGGGTGTGATTGGGCGTCAATTAGCGGTCCGGAGCTTGGTGCTCGACGCTCTGACAGCCTTGCGTGCCGCGCTGATGGAGACAGGAGGAGAACAGAATGACTTGGGCGGAAGAGATTCTCGCGAAAAAGGCCAACCGCGCTGACGTCCGGGCGGGGGAATATGTGGTGGCACAACCCGATGGGTTGATGATGCACGATATTTTCGCGGCGGACGTGTTAGGACTATTGGACGACATCGGAATCCACCAGTTGGCTGACCCTGACCGGGTTACGGTGGTCTTTGACCATATGGTGCCGCCTCCCTCAGTCATGGCGGCTGCCAATCAACAAAAAGCTCGCCGTCTTGTACAAAAATATGGCATTCGCCATTTTTTTGAAATGGGGAGGGGCGTTTGCCACCACGTGATGGTCGAGGAAAATCGCGTACAGGCTGGCGACTTGGTCGTCGCGACGGATTCCCACACAACGACGTAC
>JAKADI010000119.1 GCA_021820675.1 Bacillota bacterium
ACAGGCCGAGTGGTAAGGGCAGATGGTTCGTAACAAGTCGGGAGGTGGTAGCTGATGACAAACACCATTCTATCCGCGGATAACCTTGTTAAGCGCTTTGCTCCCAAAACACGATTGGATGCTCCTGTAATCGCTGTTAATAACGTGTCTTTTGGGTTAAGAAACGGCGAAGTAACGGCGCTAATTGGAGAAAGCGGGAGTGGCAAGACGACGATTGCTCGGATTTTGACGGGCCTAGACCAACCTACCAGCGGGACCGTAGTCTGGGAGAACAGTGCAGAGCTTTCGCGAAAAGCTCTGCAGCAACGAGTACAAATGGTATTTCAAGATCCCTTTGCTGCGCTTAATCCCATGAATTTAATCGGATATACCGTATCTCGTCCGCTCATTAATTATCGCCGAATTGCGCGGGCTCAAGTGAACGATGAGGTGATACGGTTGCTCGAAGCAGTACAGTTAACGCCGGGCTCTGCATATATCTCTAAACGCCCCTATGAGTTGTCGGGTGGACAACGGCAACGTGTGGTTATTGCCCGGGCGCTGGCAGCGTCGCCGCAAGTCATCGTGGCAGATGAGCCCGTATCGATGTTGGACGTGTCCATTCGTTCGGAGATCCTTCGCTTGTTACGGTCGGTGATGGAGAACCAGGGTGTTCAGAGTATGCTTTATATCACGCATGATCTTCTTAGCGCACAGCTCGTCGCCGATCAAGTATTGGTTCTCTACCGAGGACATATTGTGGAGCGGGGAGAGACTGGGGAAATCCTGCAGCATCCCTTGCATCCCTATACACAGCTGTTAATGGACTCGATTCCCAATCCTTGGAGACGGCAGGAACCGCGACGGCGGGTATCTCAGACGACTCCGTCAACGTCTTCTCATGGGTGTCCCTATGCCCCTCATTGCCCGTTGGCCGCGAAACAATGCTGGTCTTTGCCAGCCCCTGTTGTTGATCGACCGGGCGGGGGGAAGGTGGCTTGTTTTGCGGTACATGATGGCAGGGCGGTTGAGCAAGCACGAAACCATTGAGGAGGAAGCCATGATAGGCGGAGTGCGATTGCGAGAAGAAAAGCGTTCGCTAGGTGAACAGGCGTATTTATCTTTACGTGAAGCAATCGTTACGTTGCGCCTGAAACCTGGACAAATGGTTTATGAATCGGAGTTGGCTGAATTGCTGGACATGAGCCGTACTCCCATTAGAGAAGCTATCCGTACTTTGGTGGTGGATGACCTTATTGAAGTGTTGCCACAGCGCGGGATGAAAGTTTCCTTGATCTCCACGACTAAAGTCGAAGAGGCGCGCGTCATTCGCGAAGTACTTGAAATTGCTTCACTGAAAGGCGGTATAGACCGATGGAAGAACTTCTCTGACACTCATGATGAACTGGCGGCCGTAGTTGAATCTTGCCTAGCCTGGCAAAAACGAGCGGCTGCACGTGGTGACATTAAAGATTTTCTGGATGCAGATGAGGCTTTTCACCGTGCCATTGTTATGGTTGGAAAAAACCGAACGCTGCAAAGCGTGGTGGGACAAATGCGTGCTCATTTGAACAGGGTACGAGTGTTGTCTGTAGGAAAGTTGGAGAACTTTGATGTTCTCCTCGATGAACATAATGCCCTGTACCAAAATATTAAGAAAGGGGATCAATCTGAAGCCTTGTCTATTTTGATGCACCATCTGCGCCGTTTAGTTACGGATATGCCGCTTGTGCAAGCAGCGTATCCCGATTATTTTACGTCGTAATGGATCGAATCTTCACGGGGGGAATATGGGCGAGTTAGAAAGATTGACACGCAAGGTGGAAAAAACGATCCCTGCTATGAACATTCATATCGTGCAGCGTTCCGATGCACGCGTCCCTGAAAAATTTACAAGGGGTCGTTGACCCGTGAGGTGCTGCTGCAGTGCCTTATGGAGCGATATCGGGTCCTACATTATCATGGTTCAGTCGTTAGCGAACGGGATATTGAACATGAGGTGTCCATTTTGTTAGCGGATAACTTTTGGAACTTCATCGGGGTAAATCCCGAGGGGCCATGACCGTGTTGATTTGCTAAGTTTAGACCATTAACTAAGAGTTCGAAAGAAGAAGGAGACAAATGAAATGGCAGACACTGCGAAAATCATTTACAAAGACCGAACCATTCCAGTTCGCGAACGTGCACAAAATCTTTTGAACCTTATGACTCTTGAAGAAAAGGTGGCCCAGTTGACATCGGTGTGGGTCTACCAAGTGATGAATGGATTTGAATTCGATTCTAGGAAGGCGCGCGATGCCATCGGGAACGGAATTGGTCAAATTACACGGGTGGGGGGAGCCAGTAATCTCGAGCCGCTGCAAACAGCGCACATGGCGAATGCCATCCAGCAATATTTGAAGACAGAGACGCGACTTGGGATACCAGCTATGATTCATGAGGAGGCCTGTAGTGGGTACATGTCGCTAGGGGCAACAAGCTTTCCACAGACTATTGGGTTGGCCAGCACATGGGATTTGGCATCGATACGCTCTATGGGGGAAATTATTTCACGACAAATGCGATTGGTCGGTGCTCATCAAGCCTTGGCTCCCTTGCTAGATATTGCGCGAGATGCCCGCTGGGGTAGGGTGGAAGAAACCTTTGGGGAGGATCCATATTTAGTGGCTCAGCTTGGGGTCGAGTATATTCGAGGATTACAAGAAGGCGTATTTCGAGTCTTAGCAACAGGCAAGCACTTTGTAGGTTACGGAGTGTCAGAGGGAGGCATGAATTGGGCACCCGCTCATATCAATGAGCGGGAACTAAGGGAAGCGTACCTGTGGCCGTTTGAGGCCGCGGTAAAGGAGGCTCACATTGGATCGATAATGCCGGCATACCATGAACTTGATGGAATCCCCTGTCACGCCTCATCTCGGTTGTTGCGTACGATATTGCGTGATGAGTGGGAATTTTCGGGGCTCACTGTGTCTGACTATTTCGCGTTGGCTATGCTGGAAGATTATCACCAGTTAACCGACACCCGGGTTGGCGCTGCGGCTATTGGACTCACAGCGGGTGTTGACATTGAACTACCGACTCGGGATTGTTATGGAGCACCATTGATAGAGGCGATTCAGGCCGGATTGTGTGAGATTGGCGTTTTGGACACGGCAGTGTTGCGTGTGCTGACGCATAAATTTGAGTTGGGTCTTTTTGACGATCCGTTTGTGGATGAAGCAGAGGTGTCGTCAACCTTTCTTATGCCGGGTGATTGCCAGACCGCTAAGAAATTGGCGCAGGAATCGATTGTGTTGCTAAAGAATGATGATGGCATCTTGCCTCTAACCAAGGGCATAAAGCGTGTGGCTGTTTTCGGTCCGCACGCCACGTCGCGGCGCAATCTCATGGGTGATTACTCTATTTACTGTCACATTGATTCACTCTTAGAGATGCGCGATCAGGGCAACGTATTTGCTACACCTTTGCCAGAATGGCTTTCCGCATCCGATGTATTTCGCGGGGTCTCCACAATTGTCGAAGCGATAACCGAGAAGTTGGGGAAAGCACCCATCGTGGGTGCGACGGCTCATGAAAACGTGCTAGGATTGACCGATTATGATCTAGCGGAAGCGGTGGCTCTGGCTAAAACGGCGGAAGTTGCCATTGTGACAGTGGGGGATAAGGCGGGGCTAACGCTCGAATGCACCAGTGGTGAATCGCGAGATCGCACCGATTTGACCCTGCCTGGCAGACAAAGTGAACTCGTGCGGGCCATTGCGGACACGGGCACTCCTGTTGTACTCGTTCTTCTTAATGGTCGTCCTGTTGCTCTGACTGAGTTGGAGCCTCATGTCAAGGCCATTGTCGACGCCTGGCTTCCCGGCAGCGAGGGAGGGCAGGCAATTGCCGATGTACTCTTTGGTGATTGTAATCCGAGTGGTAAACTGCCTATTAGTTTTCCGCGCTCCGTCGGGCAGGTTCCCGTATTTTACAATCACAAACCATCAGGCGGTCGATCACATTGGCACGGCGACTATGTCGATGGTCCAGCGTCCCCGCTCTATCCATTTGGGTATGGGTTAAGTTATACAACTTTTCGTTACGATAATCTGTTGATTCAATTGGAAGAAAAACGCGAACGCGTTATGGTGTCCTTCACGGTGGCGAACACGGGTTCCCGATTCGGCGCGGAGATAGCGCAAGTCTACATTCATGACGTGGTCGCCTCCGTTACGCGGCCCGTGAAGGAGCTCAAGGGTTTTGCCCGGGTGTTGCTTGAACCCGGGGAGGCCAAATCTGTTAAGGTTTTCATCCCCTTATCAGCATTGGCTTTTTACAACGAATCAATGCAATATCTGATAGAACCCGGAAGGTTTGACGTGATGGTTGGGAGCTCGTCAACTGACGTCCAATTGGAAGGAACTTTTGTGCTGACTAATACTCCGTCACCAATATCACGGATTTTCCATTCGACTATCGAGATAGCCAAGGCTTAGGGAGGCGAAACACGATTGAATCCGTTATTATCTCTTGACTCGCCCATGTATTCAGCTTGGCTTACCTATCGACGACGGAAGAGCACTCCGTTTTACCCTCGGTTTCTAGTCGTTGAGAATGGTGTCGGTGAAACGGCTGCCACTGAACTGCGTGAGGGCCTTTTCAATCTGTTGGGAGCCCGTCCCGTACTAGTGCCAGAGGATCCTGGCTCCGGGGATGGGGTGGTGGTGGATGGGGACCCGAGTGCGTCTGTACAAGCGGGAGGATACCGTATACAGTATGAGCGTAATGACGGTAGATGGTTGGCGCGTATTACCGGCCACGACGCGCTCGGCTGTCTTTATGGATCATTTGCATTCCTCAGCCAATTACAACAACGTCAGGATTTATCCGTTCCCTTCATTGTTGAAGACTGGCCGCGAATGTCGCTGCGGATGTTGGATCATTGGGACAATCTGGATGGGACCATTGAGCGAGGATATGCCGGGTCGTCAATATTTTTTCGCGATGGGATGATTGATCCCGACCCGAGTCGCCTTACTGACTACGCGAGGCTAGTCGCATCGATTGGTATCAATGCGGTGTGCATTAATAATGTCAACGTTCATGAGCCGGAAACACGGTTTCTTGCCCCGCCATATCTGGAGAGGTTGCGTAGCGTGGCCAATAGATTTCGCGCCTATGGACTTCATTTGTATCTCAGCGTAAATTTCGCCAGTCCAATGATACTGGGAGGTCTACTAACGGCCGATCCGCTGGACCCGACAGTTGCAATGTGGTGGCAGACGACTGCGGAACGCGTCTATAGCTATATCCCGAATTTCGGCGGGTTTGTGGTTAAGGCAGATTCGGAGTTTAGACCTGGCCCATTTACGTATGGCAGAAGTCATGTGGACGGGGCATCTGTGATCGCGAATGCGCTGGCTCCATTTCATGGAACAGTGGTTTGGCGCTGCTTTGTTTATAACGCGCAGCAAGATTGGCGGGATAAAAAGATAGACAGGGCTCGCGCGGCCTATGAATTCTTTCAACCCTTAGATGGTCGTTTTCCAAGCAATGTGTTTTTGCAAGTCAAAAATGGTCCGATGGATTTTCAGGTGCGGGAGCCCGTGTCGCCGTTAATGGGGGCCTTGCCGAAGACCTCCTTATTAATGGAAGTACAGATTACACAAGAATATACCGGTCAGCAACGCGATTTGTTCTACTTAGTACCATTTTGGAAAGAGGTGCTGGATTTCACCATTTTAGGCCATGGAGAAGCAACGACCGTCGGTCATCGATTGATGCAAGTAGGACCGGATGAAATGCGGTCGGGAATGGTTGGAGTGGCTAATGTGGGAGACGATCCGGATTGGACCGGACATCCGTTAGCTCAGGCGAATCTCTACGGATTTGGACGTTTAGCATGGAATCCACAACTATCAGAGCCGGAGATTACACGTGAGTGGGTAGCTCGGACGTTCGGCTGGGACATTTTGGTCAACAAGACTTTAGAAACCATGTTAACGGCCTCCGGACAGATATACGAAGCGTATACGGCTCCGCTCGGCGTGGGCTGGATGGTCAATCCGGGCCACCATTACGGGCCTAATGTGGACGGCTACGAGTACTCCCAATGGGGTACCTATCATTATGCCGATTCACAAGGGA
>JAKADI010000120.1 GCA_021820675.1 Bacillota bacterium
TTGGATACGGTACTTATGGAAAAAAGAAAAAGCCCCCACCCGGCCGTGAAAATCGGATAGATGGAGGATCGTATATCCCTCAAAGGATTTGGGAAGATTTGGAATGGCCACGTCATAGTGGGAGTGTCGAATCCACTGAGGTTCAATAACCACGCTGTATAGAATCCCAGCCACTAAAAGTGCCGCAATAGCAGACACCATCGAAATTACAGGAGTTCTTCGGGCGAGAAATAAATCGCAATCTCTCGCTCAGCCGATTCATGGCTATCAGAACCGTGAACAATATTTTCGGTTATGGCTAAAGCGAAATCCCCACGAATCGTTCCAGGCACTGCCTTTACAGGATCTGTCGCACCCATTAACGTCCGCGCAACTTGAACCGCCTCGCGTCCTTCCCAAACCATGGGGACACTTGGACCTGACGTAATAAACGTAATCAATTCATCATAAAACGGTTTGTCTTGGTGCTCCGCATAATGTTTTGCCGCCAAATCCGGTGTTACTTGTAGTAGCTTCATTGCTCTAAGCTGCAACCCTTTTTGTTCCAATCGGCCAATCACTTCACCGACCAACCCACGCTTTACACCATCTGGTTTCACCATCACAAACGTATGCGCCACTGTTGTCCTCCTAATCGTCAAATCACAGCCTTTTCCGTACTCATGTTCGATTCGACCAAAACACCCCGGAGGGTTTCCGAAGCGGTAAAATTTTGGGCGCGGAACTGTTCGACGATGTAGTTACAGGCGTCCCAGGGGTTGACAGAATCACCGCAAGTGAAAACATCCACGGCGGCATAACCGTGTTCGGGCCACGTATGCACGGCTAAATGCGATTCTGAAATGACCACCACCCCGCTTACACCTTGCGGGCTAAACTTATGGAAAGCCACTTCACGCACCTCAGCGCCTGCCTTCAAGGCAGCTTGTACTAATATATTCTCCACGCTGGTGATGTCGTTCAACACGTTGGAATCACAACCATGAATCTCTGCCAAAATTTGTCGACCCAATGCGTTCATCGCATTCCCAACCCCCTTATTGACCCGAGTTGAGCTCGTCTACAGTATCCTGTCCGACGGCCAGAATAATTTTATCAAAATAGGTCCCCCTGTCAACAAAATAATGCATTTACACACAAAAAGACCGATTTTTTTTATTTATTCCCCATAAAATCTCTGCCATTCTCGGTTTTTTTCTTGATTTCGCCGCATTACTAGCATACATATGGTCCATATGTCCTACGCTACCCCCGGGGGGTAATGACGAGCTATTCCGGAATCTGGCTAGCAATCGCCTGAACCATAGATTTGGCGTTCTCTCGCAACGCCAACTTCGCTACGGGATTCAAGAGGGTGGATAACATGGGTATCCCAAATTCAAAAGTAGTTTCCAATATGACTTCAGTTCCACCTGACACCGATTGCAATTGCCAATATCCTTCAAATGTCTTTAAATCCCCCTGGATTTGGCGATAGGTAATGCGCCGGGAATCTGGATAAAATTCATCACGCTCTGTCCATTTAAAGGTGGCCCCTTGCAATTTTACAACCCATGCCGAGTGGGTATATGTATCCCCTCGTTCAATAATGGTGACCGCCTCCACATTTTTCATGAAGCGAGGAAATTGGGCCATGTCCGATAAAATATTATAAAGAGCATCGATAGACGCCGGAACGACTTCAGTAACTTGTACCGTTGGCATAGACAAACCTCCTCTAACGGGTCAGAAACGTATTTATCCTTCCAGTAGATCGTTTACCATAGGACGAATAACACCTAAGGACTCCCGGAACGCAACGAGAACCTGATCAATCTCGGCTGGGGTAATGACGAGAGGGGGAATTAAGCGAATGACCTTTTCGTTGTTCAAAGTGTAAACGGCGAGAACATGCCGAGAAAACAGTTCCGAGATAATTGCGCCGCCGACTCCTGCTCCAGGCACTTCAACACCAATCATAAGGCCGCGGCCCCTCACCGCGGTTATGACTTCCGGAAATTGACGTTGTAGGTCAGCCAGCGACTGTAAGAAATAAGATCCTAAGTTAGCCGCCCGTTCCGGTAACCGTTCTTCCGCCGTTACGCGCAAGGCTTCTTGTGCAATGGCACATGCCAGAGGGTTTCCTCCAAACGTGGATGTATGAATCAACGGAGCGGAGTCGAAAAAGGTCCATGCCTCGGCTCTCGCCACTACGGCCCCAATAGGAACGACTCCTCCACCCAACGCCTTCGCTAGGCACAGAAAGTCCGGAATGACACCCGCATGTTCCACCGCAAACATTCGCCCGGTCCGGCCTATACCGGTTTGGACTTCATCAGCTATCCACAACGCCCCATACGTGTCACATAACTCCCGAATTCGCGGTAAATAATCATCGGGGGGAATGACCACACCGCCCTCGCCTTGAATCGGTTCCACAATCACAGCAGCCGTTCGGTCATCGATAACCTCCGCTATCTGTTGGGCATCGCCGTAGGCCACATGGACAATATCGGGAACAAGTGGCGAAAACGGCTTCTGATAAATTTCTCGGCCTGAGACTGACAGCGCTCCCATCGACTTCCCATGAAATGCTCCCTCGGTAGCAATGATACGGGAGCGGCCGGTTTGGATCCGCGCAAACTTTAACGCCGCTTCAACAGCCTCCGTACCGCTATTGCAAAAGAAACTATATTGGAGATCTCCCGGCGTTAACCGAGCCAGTTCTTCAGCTAAGTCGATCATTGGGCGGTTAAGCAACACGTGCGATGATAGAGCCATCGTGTCTAATTGAGCGTGAGCTTTAGCCACGATGCGTGGATGTTGATAGCCCTGAACAAAAACACCATATCCACCAGCACAGTCCAAATATTCATCCCCGTCTTCTGTGACCAGAACGGCACCGTGGCCCGTCTTTTCAACTGCTTCCATTCCCATAAACCGCAGGGCCCGGGCGAGCCCCGGATTGACAAAGTGTCCGTAGCGTTCTATTAATGCACTCGCATCCGTCACGAACGCTCCACCTCCTTCATTCATCATCATCTTAACGTGTTCATGAAATTTGTGCCAACTGGAGGAAATCGTAGATGACAAGTCCGTAGCAGTATGGCTCTCGCCAGAACATCCCTGGAAACTTTAGGGGGACAAAATTCCTTCCGCAAGAGATGTAAAGAAATACTTTACGACGAGATTTTTGGCCGAATTCCTTCACTTTTCTCGCGATAAGCGGCGTTCAAGGGAAAGACATTCACGAGCCTGCCATTGCGCATTGTAACGAAAACTCATTGTTGCGGGCCGTCTTGCGTCCAGTCCACAACAGTAAGTCCCCAAAATCCGCGACGAGACGCCGCCTTCTCTTAGCGCGGTCGTCTCGCGGGTCACTGACGTACACGGAATCCGTCCTGACCAAAAAATAACAGGACGCAGACTCTTTTAATGTGTAATCGTCCAGTAGTTGGGCCAATCCATATAAAGCACGGGATTCCAGCTCTTCATCACGCCATGCACGTAATTGGCGTTTTCAAAATACAGTTCGATTTCCGGCATGAAGATGACTGGCAGGTGTTTAGCCACAAATGCTTGGTAGGTATTCATATTCGACGTAATCTGGGATGATGTTCCCGGCTGATAGGTTTTGGCAATGAGGGCGTCCAACGCTTGGTTGCTATAGCCCCCGGTATTGGATCCGGCATTGGTCGCGAAGAGCCCTCCACCGGTGGGGAAGTAATCCGGTTCATACGACCACCCGCCACCAAACCAGATGGCCTGCCATTTACTAGCGTTTGCCTGTGTATCAGCAATGATATTGTTAAAAGGTTGCGGCTCCAAGGTTACATCGATGCCCTCGTTAGCCAGATCTTGCTTTAATAGTTGGACTTCATCTAAAATCAACTTCGATGCGGTGGGATACACTAAGGTAAATTGGAAGGGAATTCCGTTCTTCGTCATGACACCGTTCTTCATGGTAAATCCATGAGCCAACAATAATTTCTTTCCTTGCTTGGGGTTATACGGATAGGGGTTCTTTAAACTTTGGTCGAAGAAGGCGGTCAAAGGTCTAGACGGCACCGGATCGTAACTTGGGACCGCCAAACCATTGGCAAACGCTTGAATCATGGCTTTTTGGTCTATTCCCATCTGCAATGCTTCACGGGCATAACGGTTCTTCATAAGAGTGCCAAAGTGGCCGGGAGCTGCCGAATTAAAGTTGACGATAAAATAGTTGAATCCAAACGGATAAGACGCCGAGAATTTGTCCTGAGTCAATTTCGAGCGTTCTTTGTACAAATGGAAAGGCAAGTACCCGACATTGATCGTACCTTTTTGCAAGGCCGAAAATTCCGCGGTGGACGATGTGAAGTAGTCATAAACCAGTTTACTAATCGAAGCTTGATGCCCATCGAATTTCTTGTTAGGCACAAAGGTCCAGTATTGATTGTTTGGCTTAGATAAGGCCGCATCGTATTTAAACGGTCCATCGACAACGTTGTAGTAGGAAGATTGCGGGCTATTTCCCACGGATTTGATGAAGTTCATTTCGTTAATCATGTTTTTATGGATATCCCACACTGACTTAGGCGCCGGAACGATTTGGCCAAGGCCGTTTCGGATAAACCAAGCGGGGTTGGAAGGCTTATTGAGTGTGACGATGACTTGATAAGTCCCGTTCGCCTTAACACTTTTAATCAAAGTAGGAATACCGCCAATGCCGGCACCGCCGTTCAACCAGGGAAGTTTTTTATTACTGCTATTACTGCTGTATAGCAAGAGATTTGTCGTCCACACCACGTCGGCCGATGTCACGGGCGTGCCATTGGACCAATGGTATTTCGAATTCAGATCAATAGTATAAACCGTCCCATTGCTGTTGGCCGTAATACTTTTGGCCAGGGACCGACTATAGTCCAAACCGTCGGTTGAAGTCACGCTAATCAAGGGCACATAGGTATTAAAGACAGTTTGGTTGTTATACACGCTGTACACGGTATTCGGTTCGATCGGGAAGAACCAGTTGAGGCCCGTCTGAGGCGGCAACGCGACCACCGCCGTGTTTCCGATGGAAGCCGGCGCTTTGGCCGTTGATGCGGACGGATTAGTTGGACTGGAACCACATCCCGCCAAAATCACTGACGATCCCGCTAGGGCCGAAGCTAATATAGCCGCCGAACGTAACTTAATCATAGAACATTCTCCTCCTAATTTTTTAAACAAATAGTCCGACTAATCAGTCGACTCCGACGTCTCTCCGTGTTGCGCCCAAACTCAGGAGGTAGCATCGCGTCTTGATCATTCGACATCCGCCAAGCACAATCCTTCAATTTTTCGATGAATGTGATCAAGAAATTTTTCCTTCGGAATAATTTCTTGCCGCAAAAATTCTCCCTTCTTTGGCAGTCGCTACAGGAAGCAATCTTGTCCAGACATTTCCATAAACTCTAACTTCAGCATACCTTAAAGGTCAAGTTTGCGAAATCCCGTAGCATGCTCTTATCCATCACCCTCCCATTGCTTAACCCAGAGGCTAATGAATGTGACCGATCGAAGGCCAGCTTTTTCCCAAACACCCGGTATACCAACCCGCTTTTTCTCTTCACGTTCCTTTAACGACACATGATGCGGATCCTCGACAAACAAACATGTAGCATTGTAATTTACCTACTTCAGTTCGTCCAGATGGAAAACTTCCATACCATAGCGAAGCTGTATACTATATCCATTTTCGCCTCTTAAATATCCATAACAAGACAATGGAAATTAAGACTACTGCTCCAATTACCAAGTGAAATCCCCAGGGATTATTGGCTCCCGGGATATGATTAAAGTTCATGCCATATAAGGCGGCAATGACTGAAGCCGGCATGAACAGGGCTGTCACAATGGTAAGAGTTTTCACAATCTCGTTGAGTCGGTTGGATACACTTGATAGGTAAATGTCGAGAACAGTGTCCATCATCTCGCGGTAGGTGTCAGCGGAATCCGAAAGCCGAATAACATGATCGTATAGCTCGAAGGAATAAATAGCATCCATACTGGGTTCCCCGCTCCAATACCGAGCCAACTGATAAGCTACATCCCGCTCCGAACCCAGAATGCGCCGAACTCGCATAATAATCCGTTTCAAACGA
>JAKADI010000121.1 GCA_021820675.1 Bacillota bacterium
CCTATTCCTGGTGATCAACACGACCAGATTTCGCACTTTCAGTCATTTTTCTGCTAAATCTACGAAAAGCCGTGAAATTTCGCCATATGCGGCGAAAAATGGATATTATGGCGAATAATTAGTGTCTACATTTCATGACAAATTTAGTTCTGTCCCGTATAGTGTTTTCGACTCCATGCGCCGAATCGTAATTATTTGTAATTACGTACGGGGGATTACTAGGTTTATTCGCCTAGGGTGAATCGTCTGCTGATATTTGGCTGACGTAGGGCTCCTTCAGCCCGAACCAGCGAACTAACCTCGAAGGCAATACCCGAAGGAAGGGAGCCCATTTCTTGAATCGTTTACCGTCAAAAAAGGTTGTTGCCTTAGCAGTAGGCTTGCTGTCTCTGCCTGCGGTTATGAGTATGCCATTTAATCGGGTGTCATTTCGCCCTACGCTCGCGTCGAGTAGCGCCAGTGCCACCTTACATTTTGCATCAGCACGTTATTACACCGTGCAACCAGGCGATACCCTAAGCGGGATTGCACTAAGGTTCCAGACGTCAATTGCCACATTAGTCGCCTATAACCACATTGCTAATCCGAATACAATATACGTGGGTCAAGTATTGCGTATCAGCGGTGTGTCGTCTAATGCTAAAATGAGTTCTCAAACCACCAGTGCCTCTCTAGCCTTTCGTACGGGGCGGTCGACAACATATACCGTAAAGCCCGGCAATACGTTGAGCGGGATTGCCTCGCAGTTTCACGTGACGGTTTCTCAGCTGGTTCAGTGGAATCATATTGCAAACCCGAACGTGATTGCCGTAGGCCAAGTGCTGACGGTGGGCGGTTCATCCAGCGCACCCAGCACCTCCAATACATCCCATGCATCGCCGACTCCATCTTCGTCAACAACGTACACCGTACAACCGGGAGATACTTTGGGCTTAATTGCAGGAAAATTCGGACTTTCGTGGCAGACCTTGGCATCCTACAACCACCTGTCTAACCCCAATGTCTTACAGGTGGGTGAAGTCTTGCACATTCCTGGTTCGGCGCAAGCTTCATCGAGTACCTCAGCTCAGTTGCCCGTTCAAGAAGCCTCGGTCAGCTTCGGGCAAGCCATTGTCAATACGGCGGAGCATCTGTTGGGTATTCCTTATGTCTGGGGAGGAACGTCTCCCGCCACCGGTTTTGATTGTTCCGGGCTGGTGCAGTATGTCTTTCGGAAAAACGGCATTCCCATGCCGCGAACCAGTTGGGCACAATATTCCTACGTGACGAAGATTCCGAAATCGCAATTACAACCAGGCGATCTGGTTTTCTTTAGTACGTACGGTCCCGGAGCATCGCACGTCGGAATTTACATTGGGTCGGCACATGGTTATGCGCAGGCTTTCATTGAAGCACCTGCCCCGGGCCAAAACGTGCAGATCTCGAATCTCAACAATCCCTATTATGCGTCCCACTACTATGGAGCGGGAACCGTAAACCCGTAAAATCATCGTGCGTGACGCGAAGCAAGACGAAGGCTGCGGTCTTCGTCTTGTTTTGGGTGCTGTCGCGCACCCGGAATCCTATGATAATATGTCAGTGGCACACGGCCTTCACAAACAAGCGCCGCCAGCATCATCTTTTCGTGATCTGAGTAGCCTTTTCAATGGTGAGAGCTTTGAATCGCAGCCATGACAATGAGGACCATGCCGAGGAACATTGAAGGAGGCACCAGACCCCATGGGACACAGCTTCGAGGGAATTTTACCTGAACATGAAGCCTTTATTGCCAAGCAGCCCGTTTTCTTTGTCGCCACAGCGCCCTTAAGCCCCAAGGGCCACGTGAACGTTTCTCCCAAAGGTTATGACTCGTTCCGGATTTTCTCACCAACCCACGTGGGGTATCTTGATTTAACCGGCAGCGGTAGCGAAACCAGCGCTCACGTGCTGGAAAACGGGCGCATTACCTTTATGTTTATGGCGATTGATGGCCCGCCCCAGATTATACGCCTATATGGCACGGCACATCCTCTAACCCCGTCCCATCCTGAGTGGCAGGCGTTACTTCCGGCATTTCCCTCTTATCCCGGCATCCGTCAAATTATCATGGCAACCATTCACAAGGTTACGACCACATGCGGCTATGGCGTCCCCTTTTTGTCCTTCCAAAAAGATCGTGACACCCTGGAACGGTGGGCTCAGGCGAAAGGGCCCGAAGGCATCAGCCAATACCAGCACACCAAAAACCAACGAAGCTTAGACGGCTTACCCACAGGGGTGGGCGAAAACTATCCCTAACCCGTCTCTTGGGTGTCGGTATTATGTCTTCCTCGGTTCAGTGAGGTTCGTTTAGTCCACATAGCCCACAACGCCGCGAAGAGCTTTGAGGACACGGTCATAATGGCCAGGGTGAAACGCGTCGGCAGGCGGGAGCTGAGCCATATTAAACCACCCAACAGCCAAAATTTCCTCGGGTTGAGGCGTGATTTCTCCACCTGTTTTGTGACCGCGAATGACAATATGGTAGAGATGATGCGCAATCACCTGCCGATCCATCCAATTGTCAAAGACACCGACCACCTCATCCGGCTTCATCCGAATTCCGGTTTCTTCTTCTACCTCACGCACCACCGCATGGCTGGGCTGTTCTCCGACCTCAACAGCGCCTCCCGGCAAAGCCCATTTTGCCGTATCTTTCCGTTGGATGAGCAAAACGGTGTCATGGTCGATGACGGCGCCGTCTACCCCGACTTTCGGGGTGATTGGGGCCACAGGGCTCAACAAGGGAGCGTCTGCCGATACCCGACCCAATTTCCTGGCCAACTCGTGAATTCGGTTATACCGTGATTTGTCGTAGACGTTGTCCGCATAAAATTGACCGTCAAGCGCCAACGCTTCGAGAATCTGGCCAATACGAGCTGGTGTAAGTTGTTCTTGATCATCCATCGAAAATTCCCCCATTGCCAACGAGAAATCGGTTGAATGCTGCTATCGTCGTCTCTCGTGTAATGAACCTATCTATTGCAGCAAAAATCTCGCTTTTTTCCTGTAATCAAAAGAGGTCCAGAAAGTATGAGTTCCAAGCCCTGGTATTAGCCTCGCAGAGCCTATCACTTATTTTAGCAATTTCCGGTTGGATGAAAAAGGAAGAAGGCCTATCCTCTCGCGCCCACTCGGCGTGAACCCTTGGCAACCATTCGCTCGAGCATTTTGACATCATCAGGAATTGTTACGATATAGGTTCCCATGTCATGACTTCCATTGTATTTGACGGCCTGGGCATCTGATTGCAAAGCATACGCCACAAAAAATTCCACGTACTGCCGAGGACATTGGTGCCTGGCGGTAAGTCGAATGTAGGCTCGTGCCGACATCTTCCCGATGACGTCGACGGCAATGACTTCTAACCCGTCCCAAGTGTGTAAGTCGACTTTCCAATATACATATCCCCGGTCGATCCATTGAGGCTCCTGGACAGTGGCCTTAAGCGTGAGGATGCACCCCCTCATTTGGGCTAATAAATCGATCTCTGATTCGACACCAATAAAGTATTTTCCTGCCCATTTCAACGTTCCCACAAAACTTTCTCTCCTAAATGTATTCGCAATAAGTTTCCACGATATCACTCTTTTGTTCACAATATTCATGATTTTAGCGGAAGGCACCTCGCCCGGCAGTCCAAAAGTCTCGTCGTCCACTCCCCCTGTCCGGCTACGCCGGACGGGGTTCCAGCCTTATATCCGCGTTCACGATACAACTCGCCTCAGTGCTCACAAGAATCTCTCCTAGGGTCAACTCCATAATTTCGGGGACCTCGTCGATGAGGCGGGACAGCCGCAAGAGCACATCCGTGACCAGAAGGGCCACATCGTCTCCCACCTCCTCCCCTTTTAAGACGGCATGAGCCAACCAGAGAGCATCTCGGTCCGTCAAGGGAATCAGGCGGCTAAAGGCCTGGTTCGACTCCTCCATGACTCGCGCGGTGAGTATGGGCCCAAATAGCGAGTCTAACCGACAGTTCACGCTCATACGCATCATCAAAGACGTCTCATGCCGCCCTTCCCGCATCGAGGACAATCCCGCCATCTCCAAAAGCTTAAAGGAGTTCTCGGGGCCAATCCAACATTCTGTCTGAGTTTGCCACCCATGGACCAAGGATCTGGCCCGCGTCATATCCACGCGCTCCAAATCGGGCAAATGCCCGAGCGGCTGCCGCCTATAGGCGGCATAGCGGCTGACTTGGACAAGAGCCCTAACGGCCAGTTCGGGAAAAGGATAGACAGGAATCCGAAATGTTTTGCCTTGAATGTAGTCGATCGGTCCAGGACCTGTCATCAAAAAGTTGGCGACAATCGGTTTCACCAAACCATTTTGGGCCACTACGTCACGGATGGCTAAAGACACGCCAGCTGCCTCGGAAATTCCTACGGGAATAAACACCACGATAATAGCGTCAACCTCAGGATCGTTCAGCGCCTTATGAACTTCTTCCGAATACCGGGGTGCTAGGGCCGTAAATCCCAAATCAATCGGCGCGTGAGCCAGTCGCAACCCCCCCGTCTGAAGAGCATCCACCGTTATCACCGCGGCTCCCGAGGCATTGGCAATCACCTGCACACGCTTACCCGCCGGCAACGGCATGGAGCTGAATAACGCAGCGACATCAAATAATTCTTGCAATGTATCCGCCCGAATGATTCCGGTTTGTTGAAACAACGCCTTAACCAGCGTATCATCCCCATAGTGCTCTGAAGACACTTCGGGGGCAATCATTGCTTCGGGGCTACGCGCGCTTTTTACTGCCAAAATTGGCTTATGCTGGGTAATCCGGCGCGCAATCCTCGTAAATTTTCGGGGGTTACCAAAAGATTCGAGGTAGAGTAAGATCATGTGGGTCGCTGGATCATCTTCCCAATACTGTAAGAGGTCATTGGACGACACATCCGCCTTGTTGCCTGTACTAACGAAACTGGACACGCCTACACCCATGCGACTGGCATAGTCTAAAATTGCTATTCCCAAAGCTCCCGACTGACTGGCAATCGCCACTTGGCCCTTGGGAGGCAACGCAGGGGAAAAACTGGCGTTCATATGCACCTTGCCGTCCGTGTTAATAATCCCTAGTGAATTGGGCCCGACTAACCGAATTCCTTCATGCCTGAGCATGTGGGTAACATCTTGCTCCAACTGGGCACCCACATCATCTCGGTCCGAAAAGCCCGCCGACGTGATGAGAACTCCTCGAACGCGCGCTTCAACACAGTCCCGTGCAACGTCGGCCACCAACTCACGCGGCACGACAATTACGACTAAGTCCACGGCTTCCGGCACATCTTTCACCGACGGATATGCCCTAACCCCTAAAACGGCATGGGCGCTGGGGTTGACAGGATATACAACTCCGGCGAAGGAACCGTGCAATACATGCTGTAATAACAAGTGCCCTAGCCGGTGGGAATCCCGAGATGCCCCGACGACAGCGACGACCGACGGTTCGAAAAAGGCCCGCAAGGATGCGGCTGTAGCCAGCTTTTCCCGTGCGCCCGCTAAAGCATGGATGCGCTCGGTCTGCTGTAACGGCAAGACCAAATGAATCACACCAGAGTCTTGCTGTTCATGGAATTCATAACCGCTGTCCTGAAAAACCCTCAACATTCTTTGGTTTTCCGAAAGCACGTAGGCTTCGAATTGCAACACCCCACGCCGCCAGGCCATTTCGGCCAGGTGTTCGAGGAGTAGCGTCCCCAGCCCTCGCCCCTGAATGCGCTCATCCACAAAGAAAGCCACTTCCGCAGTGGTTTCAGACACCATGACGTAGTGGCCGATCCCGAGAATTTGATTTTGACTCACGCAAACAAGAGATTTGCCCCGGTTATTAGCCAAAATCATGCGGTCAATTTCATCCTCGTTCACTTCTTTAACCACATGAAAAAACCGGTTATACAAGGCATCCGGAGATGCCTGGCGAAACAGGTCGCGCAACATTTGACGGTCGTTTGGAGTCGGATACGCTTCTCTGAGATCTGCCACGCGACCATCTCGCAAAATTATCCGGGCCAATGGTCAACCCTCCCCTGAAATGCTCAGATCGATACCAGCATACACCCTGGGGCTCTTCCATT
>JAKADI010000122.1 GCA_021820675.1 Bacillota bacterium
ATCGGCTAACAGAATCGCTCGGCAGGAGCGGGGCCAGAGCCCCGCAACGCGTTTCACGCAGGTCATTTCCCACTCGCGCAGCGGATCTGTGAGCGGATCCTTCTGAACCGTGACCCAAGCGAGCAACATATCTCCCAAGTCGGTCGTGGGATTATTGATGACGTAATCGAAAAACTCTGCAACTGCATTGACCTCTGAATCAAGATACTTCGTAAAGACCCCCTTGTTACCTTGACGACGGCACCGTATTGCATCGAGGAATGCGCCGAAATCCTCTAGGAGAAAACAGATTGGCTGCGCATCGAGCCCACGAACCAAAGCATCACGCGTTCCCTCGTATAAAGACAGAGGCGGACGCGTGATGCTTACGCAGCTAATCTTTCGAATCTTTTTTGCCTTATCGCTGTGTTATCGTTCTAATTGGCCAATTTTCTTGGCAATGACCGCCATTTTATAGGCCAGATGACGTTCTTCCTGAATCAAGTGGGCGACTTTTTGCTGCCGGGACATCGGGGCGGGATCGAGAACCGTAGCGCTCTGACCCGCCTGATTGATGGCGTAGACCGTGGAGGTGTGTTTGTCGACTGCAATTCCTTGGGGTTGCCGGCCGGTAGGGAGGCTTTGGGTAACTTGATTGGTTTGGGTGTCGATTATGCTCACCTGATTGCTTAAGGAGTCGTTGACGAACAGACGGTGAACACCAGGATCGAGGGCGATTCCGTGTGGAGATTTCCCGACGGGAATATCTTTAACCACCCGGTTATGCTGAATGACGGCGACTTCGTTGGCGGCGCTCACTCCGGTATAGACCAGATGATTGCGCACATCGCAGATGATGTTCCACGGATGCGGCCCGACGGTAATGGTTTTTTCGACCTGGAACGTCTTTTGATTGATGACCGAGACAGAATCTCCCTGGGGATTGACCTTTTGCGACGGATTGGAAGCGAAAGGATTGATTCCGGTGTTGGCAGCATAAATCGTATGGGTGCGCGGATTGACACTTACGCCCCAGGGATTGGGTCCGACGGGGATGGATTTCATGACTTGGTTGGTTTTGAGGTTAATCACCTCAACGGCGTTGAGGGAAATGTTGGATACAAAGGCTTCATGCAGGCGCTGGGACACTGCGAGTCCGTGAGGATGCCCCCCCACCTTGATTTGCGCTTCGAGTTGGTCGGTTTTGGCATTGATTACGTCGACCAGGCCGCGTTGAATGTCGGTGACATAAACGGTATTGGTCTTTTGATCGACCATGACCGTATGCAAGGTGCCGCCAATGGTGATCGTCCCGATTTTCTGTCCTGTTTGAGCATTTAAAACCGTTACGGTGCCGTGAGCCAAATTGCTGACAAATAGTTTATTCAGCCGTTGGTCGACACCGGCAAAATGCGGGGTGGGCCCCACATCCGTCCAGGTGTGACGCACTTGATAGGATGGGGATAAATGGGAGGATGAGGTGGCCCCGGAATGTAGCAAGGGCCCGGAGATTAGAGACGCTAAGCCAGCCAAAGCCATTAATCCTGTGCTCTGAGTGTGGATCATGCAGATGTCCCCTTTCGTTAATCAAAATGGTCGGGCCGCAGTTTTTGGAACATAGGCTCCATGTCCTTCATACATGGTTTTTCTAAGAAATTGATAAAAGAACACGGACCGAGGCGGAATGGGCTCCATTATTGCGGGGTGATTTAGAATTTGTCCATGGGCAAATGATATAAGCGAATGTCGCTCAGCTGTCGCTTGCGTCATGGGCGAACTGGACTGGCACAGTCAATAGTCCATATAAAATAATCCCCACGGCAAGGGGAGAATTTTCGACAACGTAAAAATGTGCCAGTTCATCACAGATGGGGTGCCTGCAGGAGGGTACGCCATCCTGCCCCGACAGGCCCGGAGGGGGTGGGGTCGCTTTCAGAATTTCACCCCTGGCGTTTCGACCTCGCCGACAGTGGGTGAGCTGATATGCTGCTGTCCGGACAGATGTCTGTAACGCCACGGGCCGTCGCGTTGTCAGCCATCGCCGGTTATAAGACAAGGTTCCATCCGGGCTCTGTGTCGCTAATGGGCATGAGGTGGACCCCGGAAAAAAGAGGGGGCGGCATTATCCAGTCCCGGGGTGAATCTCTTCCACGTGTTTGACCACCTGTGCAATCAGTGACGCAAAAAAGGCGGCTCCTTGCGGATTTAAATGCACACCATCGGGGTAAAAATAGGACGTTTTACCGGCGCTGGCTTGATACCAGTTGACAATACTCACACGATTGGGGTATTGCTGAGCTCCTTGTGCCAGGGTGCTGTTGACGATATTTTGCCACGGTCTTGGAACGCGGGTGTTTACAAAGATTACTTGACGGTTGCCTAAAGATATAATCAGCTGGTCGAGTTGTTGCAATGTGAAAGGACCATTGGTTCCCAATTCGATAATGACGTAATGTCCCAGTAAGTGTTCCTGCCGCAACTGGCTTATGACCTGAGGCGCCTGGATAAATTGCCGTCCGACCTGACCGGTAATCACGATTCCCGGCAATTGTTGGCGTAGATAGGGGGTAGCGTCAATCATAATGGAATCGCCAATGGCCGTGACGCCTTGCCCCGGCTGGCGGTTAGGGGGTGCCTTGGTCGGGGAGGGATTTTGGGAAGAAGGCACTGGTGCCGGTGACGAAGAGGAAGGCGTTTTGGGAGAGTGGGAAGAGAGCACGGGTTTAGACGGTGTGTGGTGCGTCTGTTCAGAGGGGGGCGCAGGCGCTGGACCGGATGGTGACGAAACAGGCGTGGCCGAAGGAGTAGAGAGAACCTGAACCCGAGTGACCGGTTCCACCGTCATGGCCGTAACGGGAGTTAACAAGCCGAACATGCCCGTGGCGTCAAGACTGACGAGTATCACGACAAAAAGGCTTAAACCGCGCGCTGTAAGCGAGAGTGTCTTCCACCGGGCCGGGTGAAAGATGTTGCCCCAGACATGATCCCATTTTCCCTGGCGGATGGGGGATTCTAAAAATCGCCAGGACAAGCCTGCTATGACCAGACTCGCGAGTACTTGCAAGGAACTTCGTAGGACATTGGGCGGGGCACCCAGTGGCGTGGTCAGGACGATGATGGGATAGTGCCAGAGATAAATTCCATACGACCGGACTCCCAGCCATTTTAAAGGCTTGCTCCCCAGGACACGGCCAAGCAAGGACGTGGGATATGCGAGCGCGGCCACGAGAAACGCCGTCATCACAGACAGCATCATCATGCCGCCGCGGTAGAGGAAGGGTTGATATTCATTCGTCAAGACGACCATGCCAAAGAACGCGAGAAGACCTAGGATTCCCAGCCCGTCTAGAACAGCTTTCCTGGAGGGCGATAAGGACGGCAAACGGTAGCTGGGCCAGATAAACGCCAGCATGGCGCCGATTAGTAAGCTAAATGCCCGCGTGTCGGTTCCGTAGTAGACCCGGTTGGGATTGGTGCCCGCATGATATAGCCAGGCCATGAGGGCACACGACGACAAAATCAAAACACCAACGATGATGAGGCGGTAGGAAACTTTGGAAATGTAACGGAGAAGCGCCACCAATATTAACGGCCATAGTAGGTAAAATTGTTCCTCAACGGCCAATGACCAAAGGTGGGTCAGCGGCGACGACGGACCAAACCGTGCGAAATATGAGACATGATGATAGATATACCACCAATTACTGACATAGAAAAAGGCTGCCAATACATCTTGACGAATCGCCGTGATGGTTCCGGGATCAAAGGCAATGATCCATGTCATCACGATCAGCAGCAAAGCCCACAAGGCAGGTAATAACCGTCTGGCGCGGCGAATCCAAAAGTGTCCGAGATCGATGGAACCGCGTTTGTCGTATTGAGCTAATAATAGGTCAGTGATAAGATAGCCGGATAACACAAAGAAGACATTGACGCCAAGCAAGCCCCCTGCGGCAAAAGGCAGTTGCAAGTGGTAAAAAATTACAGATAGTACAGCTAAGGCGCGCAAGCCATCAAGACCGGGCATATATCGCGCCTGGCCCTCTACGGGTCTGGGCATGGGTTTCACCTCGCCAACTGGCCACCTATATAACTGGCAACAAGAGTTTTCTGTGACACAACATGCTGTCGTTTGGGATTAATCGAGGTGGTCGATTCACAGGCTGTTATCAGACCGTCTCGATCCATCACTTCATAAATGGTAACGCTTTCCTTCTCGATTATGTTACATTTTGGAACCATCCGTTCGATAAAAAGATCCTATTTTTGGCAGTCGCCCTTCAGTGTTAAGCTTTGATGTTGACGGTCCTAGACAGCATACGCGACATGGGCTGGCGTTTAGAACAGGGGACCGGTGGCCGCTTGTGTTTCCCACGCATAACAACGCGTGCGGGTGTGAGTCGTCGCGTCTATAAGTCTATGAATGGTATCATTTGGAAACTAGGGAAATTCCCCAATCGATCACGCAATAACTCCTCGTCAAAAAGGGTCTCGCCGACCCCAATGAGAAGGGGTCAATCACGACGATATGGCCGGCGGGTCATCCGGGGGATTCGCCAAGGGTTGAGCGGCCGCTCGTGGCATCGATGCTAGCCTACCTCAACCGTCTGAACCGCCGACGGATCGGGCGTTGTCCGGGTGGGAGCCCCTACGTGAGACAGCGATCACCATTTCGATTGGCATGGATAGCGCAACTTGCATCATGGCCCCTTGTAACAATTCCTTAGGTTACCCGCTAGTGGTGCCTATTCAGAACTACGTGCCTTACCGCATGAAAGCTGAGCAAGTCCCCTGGAACGCCAGCCGTTTTTGGGGGATACAACTGGATGAGGGTGGGCTGAGGTCTGGACCATGGGGGAATCTAAAGAGGCAAGAGAGAGGTGTGAGGCAATGAGAAGGGTGCTGCCCAGCAGCACCCGAGAATCATGAGAAAAGCAGCATTATGCTTTGAGTAGGGGATTTCCCGGCGTCCAATCGATGGGACACAGTCCTCCCGCCTGAATGGCTTGGAGTACCCGCAGGGTTTCGTCGACCGAACGTCCGACATTGAGGTTATGTACGACTTCATAATCCACATAGCCCTCGGGGTTGATAATAAAGAGTCCCCGGTAGGCGGCACCTTCTTCCGGTACATAGACCATATAACGGCGTGAGATATCGTGGGTCCAGTCACTCGCTAAAGGATAGCGAATTTCTCCAATGCCGCCTTGATCGGGGCTTTGGGACATCCAAGCCTTGTGTACATATGGACTATCCGTGGATACCCCGAGGATCTCCGCGTCTAAGTTGCGAAACCGATCAAAAGCTTGGGATAATCCGGTGATTTCAGTGGGGCACACAAACGTGAAGTCATGCGGATAGAAAAACAAGACGAGCCACTTGCCACGATAACTTTCAAGACGGATATTTTGCGTTTCGCCATTGGGCATCACCGCTGGCATATCAAACGTGGGAGCGGGTTTTCCAACAAGAGCCATATGCTATTCCTCCTTGGTTAATTCGGTGAATAATGTAACCATCTGGCGTCATCACCGCATGGACAGGCTTTAAGAGGTATGTTAAAGCCTGCTGGATGATGGCATGGGAAAATCTTTCATACGAGAATAGTGTAACCAATATCGTCATGTTTGTGCATTCGGCTATGTGCAATGGACGCGTAAATGCCCGAGGGCACTTATGGGTTGAAGCGGTTAGCGTTGGCGGGCTCAAATTTTGATCGAAGAAGAGTTGCCTACGGTCTAAAGGGGAGTTGTGATACCATGTTCTAAAGAACGAGCCGGAAAATCCCGCTTCACAGCAGAAGTTGGGAACGCTACGACTTGATGTTTTTTGACGGGGCTGAGGTGAACAGGATTGAATCGGTGGACTCCTTTTCTTATCCGCCGCAAGTGGCTGGTGATTTTTGCTTGGGTACTTTTGTTGGTGGCGATGGTGCCGCTCGCGCTCAACGTGACAAAACATTTGACGGCTAATGCCTTTAGCCGTCCCGGGAGCCGGGCAACCTGGGCAACGAATCAGCTCAGCCGCCTTCATCCGCCTCCCGCGCCAGTTCCGGGGTTGATTACCGGACTTCCTATGAGTACGTTGATAAGATTGGCCCAAAGTGAGCATATCGC
>JAKADI010000123.1 GCA_021820675.1 Bacillota bacterium
TGTCGTAAAATCTTGGGGGAAAGTCTTTTTCCGTGGTCCTGAAAGCGCTGTCCCTCAAGGCTTCTACGACAGTGAAAAAGGCTCTACATCACATACATCACATACATCACATACATCACATACATCACATACATCACATACATCTTTGCTAGCTTAAGATCTTTTAACCTCCTACCTCCAATTGTCAATTGTCCCCAGCAAAGACCTTACATTTGAAGGTTTTCAAGTCTGGAGACGTGCAGGGGGTTTGTCCCGTGTCTTTGGTCAGAACATGGCTTGATCTTCGTTGGACTTTGGAGATTTTGCCGGGAATTTTCGGTGTGTGTTTGCCGGATATTCCGGTTTCCGAATCAGTTCAACTACTCACCGAATGTCAATGGTCGTTATGAGAAAATATTTGCCGATCTCCCATCGGCCGTGGGTGTTTTCGTTCTCGCGTTAACCCCGCTCAGCCCACCCGATTACGGGCTTGGGATCCAACACGAAGTATAATCATGGACATATGTGCCAATCATACCGAATAAGAAAAACTAGCAATTGCCAGCGATATTTGCTTATGATATTGTCAGACATACTTGATGGGGACACCATCTTGAAACTCTACTACTTCAGTATCCCCTTTCTCTCCGAAAGATTGACAGCAAGTTCGCAATCGGAGATAAATTGAATAATATGCAGGATTTCGTATAACCATTTACCATTTTGCCGCACGTGCGGTCTGGAGGTCATGTAATATGATTATTGCCGTACCTCGTGAGCGGGCACCCCGAGAGCGCCGTGTTTCGCTGGTGCCGGAAACGGTTGCTCGTCTCAAGAAGCTAGATCATCGCATTCTTATTGAAGAGGGGGCTGGCGTAGCATCAGGATTTTCTGATCAGCAATATCGTGAAGTCGGTGGTGAAATCGCCCCATCGAATTCTCAATGGGTGGCAGACGCGGATATTGTTGTAATCATCCAAAACACCGAGTTCGATCTGTCATCGCCGTATACATCGTTAAAACCCGGGAGCATGATTGTTGGAATGCTTGCCCCTTTGTCAGCACCTCCGGAAAGTTTTGAAGTTATGCTGAACAATCGACTGACGGCTTTTAGCATGGACGCCATACCGCGAATAAGCCGGGCGCAGAGTATGGACGTGTTGTCGTCCATGAGTACTGTTGCCGGTTACCGAGCAGCACTTATCGGGGCCGAACAATTGCCGCGATTTTTTCCACTACTCATGACGGCTGCTGGAACCATCACCCCGGCGCATGTTCTGGTTTTGGGAGCAGGGGTGGCGGGACTCCAAGCTATCGCTACGACCCATCGCCTGGGTGCTGTTGTGCAAGCATTCGATACCCGGCCCGTCGTGCGGGAGCAAGTGGAAAGTTTAGGTGCATCATTCTTAACGTTAGAAATTCAAACCCAGCAAACGCAGGACGGATATGCCCAGGCCTTGGCGGAAGATGTTCATCAGCAAGAGATAAATTTGTTGAGCAAACCGGTGGCTGGCGCTGACGTTGTGATAACGACAGCCCTGATTCCCGGAAAACCTGCACCGATTCTCGTTACCAAAGAGATGGTCGCGCAGATGCGGGCAGGAGCGGTGATCGTGGATTTGGCCGCAGAGACCGGTGGTAATTGTGAACTAAGCCAGCCCGGAGAGACAGTGGTGACCGATAACGGCGTCGTTATCGAGGCACCTCTGAATATTGCTTCGCAATTAGCGCCGCACGCGAGTCAGCTGTACTCGCGCAATGTTTTCAATTTCTTAAGTCATCTGTTTTCCCTGGGTTTAGGCCAGGAAGGCAAGGAACTTGACTTTAGCGATGAAATCGTGGCTCGGACAATGGTTTTGCACGATGGCCAGGTTTCCCATGAGATACTGGCTAACCGTATGACACAAGTAAGGAGTTGATGGCCTCTTGGTTAATCATTTGTTGATCGAAATATACATTTTCGTCTTAGCGGTATTTGTCGGATTTCAGTTGATTTCCAAGGTTCCCTCCGTCTTGCATACACCGTTGATGTCGGCAACCAACGCCATCCATGGAATTATTTTAGTGGGGGCTATTGCTCTCGCGGCCTCGGTCCATGGGGCTGTAGATGTAACCATTAGTGTGGCCGCGGTGTTTTTGGCGACGCTCAATGTTGTGGGGGGCTATGTGGTTACCGATAGAATATTAGGCATGTTTAAGAAAAAATCCGCCGAACGGCCTACGGAGTGAACAAAAATGAACATTGTGTTACAAATCGGTTATTTGCTTACAGCTATCTTATTTATCCTCGGAGTGATCCGTCTTCGCTCGCCGGCTACCGCACGGTCCGGTAACCTCATTGCAGCCTGTGGAATGGGGATTGCATTTATCGTTACCATCATTCGGTACCACTCATTTTCGTTGCCGTTAATCGGAGTGACGATAATTGTGGGAGCCATTGTCGGAACGTACGCAGCGAAGAAGGTTCGTATGACGGCTATGCCGCAGATGGTAGCTCTCTTTAACGGTATGGGCGGTGGGGCGGCTGCACTCGTCTCCATCGGTAAGCTACATTCCCTGTGGACCCATGGAATATCATCGCCGGGTGCGTCTATCAGCGCGTTGTTTACCGTACTAATCGGGTCGATCAGCTTCACCGGAAGCTTGCTGGCCTTCGGCAAGTTGCAAGAATGGGTCAGTGGCCGTCCCGTGACTTTTGGAGGTCAAAAAGTTGTCAACGGATTGTTGCTTTTGATTGCACTCATTTTAGGCGTTGTGATGACTATATCTGGGGGACGTCAAGACCTGGGCATGTTATGGCTGTACGTGATTATTGCGGCTGCCGGGGGGTTGTTAGTAGTCCTTCCGATTGGCGGAGCTGACATGCCGGTCGTGATTTCTCTTTTAAATGCTTTTACCGGATTAGCCGCTGCCGCCACGGGATTCCTGTTGGCAAATAATGTGCTCATTATTGCCGGGGCGTTAGTGGGTGCGTCCGGAACGATCTTGACACAACAGATGAGTCGCGCCATGAATCGGCCGATTCAGAACATTATCTTCGGAGCTTTCGGAAAGTTAGCAACCGCAGGTGGTGCTGGTGGTGTTGGAGCGACTGACGGCGTCGTGCAAACGGCAACAGTCGAGGACGTCGCCACAATTTTGGCATACGCACGAACTGTGGTTATTGTTCCCGGATACGGATTGGCTGTGGCCAGGGCGCAGCAAGAAGTGCGTCAGCTAATGGAAAAACTCAACCAACGGAGTGTGACTGTGAGATTTGGAATCCATCCGGTGGCGGGGCGAATGCCGGGGCACATGAATGTTTTATTGGCTGAGGCCGATGTTCCCTACGACAATTTATATGAAATGGACGCGATTAACCCGCAATTTCCTCAAACCGACGTGGTGCTGGTTATTGGTGCTAACGACGTCACAAATCCAGCCGCTCGCAATCAGCCGGGAAGTCCATTATATGGAATGCCCATTTTAAACGTGGACCAGGCACAACGGATTATTGTCTTGAAACGTAGTATGAATCCGGGATTCGCGGGCATTGACAATCCTCTCTACATCAACCCGAAAACATCGATGTTGTTTGGTGACGCCAAGTCGTCTTTGTCGCACGTTATTCGGGCCCTTGATGAAGTCTAATTTGTCCACATAACCTACCACCTTAAATAAAGGTTGATTCCTAGGATCAACCTTTATTTAAGCTATCGTCGGGCGAAGTCGGCAGTATGGTTTGGGCAATATTGGCGTCTAGCGATTCGTAATCCCAATAGCGAATTAAGTTGTAAAGTTCCTTGCGGGTTTGCATATGGTCTAGCAAACCTACCTGGCTTCCCGTCTCCGCCAGCGTCTGATACAGTTTTTCATAAGCTTTGGCAGCAACGCGGAGGGAGGAAACCGGATAGATGACCATGCGATACCCCCACTATTCGAATTGCTGCGCTGAATAATACGGGGTCCGCCCAAATTCGGTCATGTTGGCCAGGAGAGGGGCAGAAACAGCACGAGCCATGTCCTGAAAACTCTCGGGTGAATCAAGAGATTCAGGAAAAATGCCATCTGCCCCGGCTTGCACATACCGACGAGCCCGTTCAATCGCCGCGGGCAGCCCTTCCACACTATAAGCATCGGTTCGTGCGACAATGACCATGTCCGGAACAACTTGTTTAATCGCCTGAATTTTGGCCACCATTTCATCGGCCGCAATTAGGCTTTTGCCGTTTAGATGACCACATTTCTTCGGTAAGTCTTGGTCTTCGATTTGGATGGCGGCTACTCGGGCTTCGGCCATTTCTCGCGCGGTTCGCGCAGCATTCAAGATGCCGCCAAAACCCGTATCGATGTCGACTAATAGGGGCAAGTTAGTGGCTCTAACAATGTCCATCGCCCGCGTGGCGACTTCGGACGAACTCACTAACCCAATATCCGGTAGTCCTCGGCTGGCTGTATATGCTCCCCCAGAGAGGTAGAGGCTTTGAAAGCCGGTTGATTTGGCGACGAGTGCTGCCATCGCATCATGGGCTCCTGGGATTTTTAAAATCGGTTGATTCCTCATCAACCTTCGAAATTGGTTAGATAATTCCCGTTGAGAGGAATTTACTTCAAATAACCAAGCCATAATCTCGCCCCTTCTGCTATTCGGTCCACGCATTCATGAAGTCGACAACGTTCATTTCGTCGAAGTGGGTATCGTGTACGAGGCCAACCAAGCGTTCGACTTTGGCGGCGACGTACCAGGATGAGAGGTTAGATTGGAACTTCTGAATTAGAGGTTCTTGTGCTTCCTCTCGGCGGGTTCGGTGCCCTAGGGGATATTCCACAGTCACTTTTGGCGTCATGGTACCGTCGCGGAAATGAACCTGAATGGCGTTAGCAATAGAACGTTTGTCGGGGTCGAGGTAGTCTCGGGAGAATTGTTGATTTTCCGTGACCACCATTTTTTCACGCAAGAGATCGATGCGCGGATCCCGAGCTGTGTTATCCAAATAGTCTTCCGCGGTTAACGAGCCCTTCAATAAGCCGACTGCGGCCATGTATTGGATGCAGTGGTCCCTATCGGCCGGATTCTGCAAGGGCCCAGTTTTGTTAATGATGCGCATGGCCGATTCCTGGGTTTCAATCGTAATCTCGGTAATATCATTGAGGCGCTGCGAGACGGCAGGATGAAGTTGAATCGCCGCTTCGACCGCGGTCTGGCCATGAAATTCAGCAGGATACGAGATCTTAAATAGAACACGTTCAATAACATAGGAACTCAAAGCTTGGACCAATTGAATAGGATGGCCGTGCATGACGACATCATTGAATCCCCATTGGGGAGTCGACAACGCCGTGTCATAACCCATTTCGTCCGTTAATGCGACAAAGCTAAGGCGTACTGCACGGCTGGTGGCATCACCTGCTGCCCAAGATTTACGGGATCCCGTGTTGGGGAAATGCCTGTAGCTTCTCAGGCTGCCGTTGTCAATCCAGGCATTCGACAGGGCGTTGATGATTTGTCTACGAGTGGCGCCCAGTATAGAGGCGCTTAAAGCCGTCGACGCGACCTTTACAAAGAGGACGTGATCGAGTCCAACCCGGTTTAGACTATTGCCTAAGGCTAACACCCCTTGGATTTCGTGGGCTTTAATAATCGCAGTCAAGACCTCATGCATAGTAACAGGGGAGCGGCCGGATTGCATATTTTTCCGGCTCTTCCAGGTCGCGGTGGCAAGGATGGATCCAATATTATCGGACGGATGTCCCCATTCTTGAGCTAGCCAGGTGTCGTTGTAATCTAGCCAGCGGTTCATGCAACCTATGCTAAAGGCGGCTTGAATCGGATCGAGACGGAGGAACGTTCCGGGAACAGGGCAACCGTCGGTGAAGGTAGGAGTATCGGGAACCCATGGACCCAACAATTTTCGGCACTCGGGATAATTCAACGCAAGAATACCTGATCCCATGGCATCAAACAGTACCCACTTTGCCATGCGATACGCTTCTTGACTATCTATTGGGGTTGTTATGACATAGTCAGCAATTTGGGTCAAAACCTCATCGGGAATAGGCGAACGGGCGTAGATCGG
>JAKADI010000124.1 GCA_021820675.1 Bacillota bacterium
AAAGGCGACGCCAGTCCCTCGTAACCTGGTGGGATATTGTTCTGCGACATAAATCTTAGGAATGGAAAAACCGCCCAAACCCAAAAGAGCGGTAATTATTGCGGCGCTAACCACAATGGAAATGGGTAGTTTGAGGCTGAGAACGAATAATACCAAACCCGATAGCACCATGTAGCTTATATGCACAGTGCGGCGGCCGAACTTATCCCCTAAAAACCCCTGCAGCAGTGCGCCAAATCCCGCGATGAACATCATGCCGGAGGTAAATAGCAATGCGGTACCCGCCTTGGCGCCCATGAGGGTAAAAATTGTCGGCGCATAGGTTAATAGCGCGTACCAGACGACAAAGGTTGATGTCAGGGCGGCATAAGAGACGAAACTTCGCATCAGATATGGACGGTGAAGAAGTACGGAAGGCTTGATACGCTGATGCTCAGACTGTTGGAGGACTTCCAAAATCTGTGGATTTAACAAGGTTTCATCATGAGAAAGGTGGGCCTCGTCCTCAAGATGATGAACAAAGCGCTTCACCTGGTCCGCTTTATTGTGCTTTAAAAGAAAGCGGGGTGATTCTGGAACCCAGATCCACAGCGGAATTAACAGCAGTAAAGGAATAGCTCCGATATATAAGGGGACTTTCCATGCCAATGCGAGCGGGAACGTGGTGATGGCCCATAATCCCGTCAACGAAGGTAAGGTGTAGCCCGCTGTCAGTACGAGCTCTGCCCAACCGTTCGCGGTTGTGCGCTTATTAGCATTAACGAATTCAGAAAACATGAGATAGGGAATCGGGAATACGGCTCCCTCTCCTAATCCGGCTAGAAACCGAAGAACAAACAGCGACGGCAAGCCGTAGGCTAAGACCGAGGCGACTGTAAAAATCGAAAAAATAGCCATTCCCCACAATAACACGGTTTTGCGTCCGAAGCGATCAGCAATACGCCCGGCGGGTATCAGTCCGACAACGACACCCAAGGTGCTAGAAATGCCCAGCAATCCTACAGATGATGGCGTCAAGTGCCATATCTTTTTCAAATCCAGGATGATCGTACCCACCACACCGATATCAAATGATTCTACAAGCCATCCTAAAACCAGCAAGATCAAAATGCCCCAGATTGTTTTCGTCATGGGCATACGGTCAAGTCGCGTCAATAAATTGGCATCTTGGTGCAGTCGCGCTCTCTCGTCACCGACTACTGGTGTTGACATGAATAATTTTCCCTCCTTTTTGATGGATATCGATCAAGTTCGGTTCACGGTTGACAAGCTGAGATCCGGTTAAAGCAAGGAAAACGGAGCCTGAAACGAAACTTTGATCCACAGCAAGGGTCTGGTAGACGATCGTTGTAGCGCGTGCCATTTTGGTTTCACGGATGAATGATGACGATGTGTTAATGGTCATGGGAATGGTTGCAAGTTCTACATGATGAAATGGACACTTTCGTATAAAGAATATACAGACAAGACAGACATAAATGCAATCATTTTTGTTCCGCGATACGGAATATTTGGATAAGAAACGCAAATGCGATTGACTGAGTGTTGTAAATTAAACAGAAATGTATTAAATTAATCGCAGATTTATATGGGATGGTGTTCTACAGGGTAGAACACCGGCAGGAGGATTCTCGCCATGGACTTGTCGTATCAAGAGGTGGCCGCCATTCTCAAAATCCTGCGCGAATCGCAATGCAGTGAATTTGAGTTGACCCAAGGCGATTTGCATATGGTGTTTCGTCGTGCTGTCGGAGGCACGTCTCATTCCAAGAAGACGGTTGCGCGTGACGATCCGGTCGAAGCCCCGAGCGATCAAAAGCAACGTGACGAGGGATACGAACCGCCAAGTGACGCACCGGATCACTGGGTCGCCGTGACGGCGCCCATGGTAGGACGGTTTTTCCGGAAGCCGGCTCCGGATCGGCCGCCGTTTGTGCAAGACGGTGATGAGGTGAAAAAAGGCGATGCTGTGGGGATCATCGAAGTGATGAAGCTCATGAATACGATTGTTGCGGAACACAGCGGGATTGTGCGCCACATTATCGAGGACGATCAGCTGGTTCAATACGGTCAACGGCTGTTGTACCTCGAACCGGTCGCTCAGGAGGGGGTTTCATGAATGATCTGACAGCTTTCTTGCATCCGCGTAGTGTGGCCTTGGTCGGTGCATCCAGCGATCCGACGCGCGTGGGATCATTGCCCCTCAAGTTTCTACGGGAATATGGGTACCCAGGAACGATCTATGTGGTCAATCCCCACCATCAGGAATTGCAAGGCTATCCGTGCTTCCCTTCCGTGGCCGAAATTCCTGATACCATCGATCTTATGGTGATATCTGTCAATGCTGAACGGGTGTTGCAGACGATTCAGAATTGCCGCCTGGGCCAGGTTCGCTCGGCTCTGGTTCTGACCTCCGGCTATGGCGAAATGGGGGGTGACGGCGGTTATAGACAACAGCAACTGATCGAGGAGGCACGCCAACGCGGGATAAGGATCTGCGGGCCGAATTCCGTAGGGATGGCCAACTTATGGGATGGCGTCGTGCCGACCATATCCCAAGCCTTCGATCAACAATTCTCACCCGGAGGGATTGCTTTTATTTCCCAAAGCGGCGCTTTGGGAACGGCCGTGATGGCCTTAGCGGCCGCTCAGGGGATCGATGTCGGCTATTTCATTAGTTCCGGGAATGAGGCGGACTGGGACTTCGTCGATTATTGCGAAGCCCTGTTGGAAGACTCACGAATTCGGATTATTGCTGGATATCTCGAAGGTGTCCGAGATGGACGACGGTTAGCGCAAGTGGCCTTCCGCGCTCACACTCAAGGAAAGGTCCTGGTGCTGCTGAAGGTTGGTCGGTCCTCGCATGGGGCGGCGGCCGCCCGGTCGCATACGGGCGCGTTAACGGGCGAGGATGTGGTATATCAGGCCGTGTTTGATCAATATGGGATCTACCGGGTCTTTTCTCTCGAGCAGTTATTGGATGTCCTCAAGTTGTTGTCGGTGCAATCCTCTTGGGGGACACAACTGGGGATCATCGGGCACTCGGGAGGTGCGGGGGTGTTAATGACGGATGAAGCCGAACGTTGGCCCTTAAGCATGCCGTCGACATCCCCCCATCTCCGCAGTCAGTTGGCCAAACATTTACCCGCTTTCGCCGCGTTGGACAATCCTATCGATATGACAGCCAACGTGATTTTTGATTCCGGTGTCATGTTAGAGTGTTTTGAGGCGGTATTGCGTGATCCGGCGTATGATGTGGCCGTATTCAGTGTGAACTTGATGTGGCGGATCCAGGACTCTCTTGCGCAAGGATTAATTGCGCTGAAATCGCGAAATCCCAAGCCGTTTTTAATTTCCTGGATCGGGGTTAAGGAGTCTATCGCTCATCAATTGCAACAATCCGGTATTCCCACGTTTTCCGATCCGGTGCGGGCCATTGAGGCGTTGGGCCGCATCGCCACCCGGCCGCGCTTTCAGCCGTCATCTCCCCAGCCTTCTGGCAGCCGTGCACCGTGTAGGGTGACATGGGAAGATCAGGCGTTATGCCTGGAAGGGTATCAACTCCCCTTAGCGCCTTATCGCTTGGTCCATTCTTTTGAGGAAGCTTTGCAGGCGGCCAACGATGTAGGATTTCCCGTCGCGATGAAGCTTATAGCCGATGATCTGCTCCATAAGAGTGATGGTGGAGGGGTGTTTGTCGATCTCGTCAACGCGGACGGGTTAAGGCGGGCGTGGGATGATCTGAGCGAAACGGCGAGGCGCTACCGCTTGCAGGGGATCTTAGTGCAACGGATGATTCCCGAGGGTGTCGAGGTGTTAGTCGGCGGCCGTTGGGACCGGACCTTTGGCGCAGTGCTAGCTTTAGGCATCGGCGGGATTTATACGGAAATTCTTCGAGCTGTTGATGTGCACTTAGCGCCGATCGATTTATCTCAAGCCCATCAATGGATCACGTCTCAGCCTTGGAGCGCCATCGTCATGGGCGCCCGTGGACAGCCTCAACGGGACGTCTCGGCTCTTTCGCACGTCATATCTAATCTCAGTCGCTTACTTTACGAAAACCAGGTGGGATCGGTCGATTTAAATCCGGTTATGGTGGGAGTACAAGGGCAAGGCGCATGGGTCGTGGATTGGCGGTTTACCGGGGAGGAGGCGTGATGAAACGGGTATTTATTGCAAACCGGGGAGAAATTGCGGTGCGGATCATCCGGGCGTGCCATGAAATGGGACTCGAGGCTGTCGTCGGTTATTCTACTGCCGATGCCGACAGTTTAGCGGTACAGATGGCGGATCAAGCGATCTGTATTGGGCCAGCGACGGCCTCACACAGTTACCTTTCCGTTCCGGCATTGATTACGGCGGCGCGGGAAATGGGGTGCGACGCCCTGCATCCGGGGTATGGGTTTTTATCCGAAAATGCCGCCTTTGTCCGGGCGTGTCGGGAATCGGGATTGGTATTCATTGGGCCTTCCGCCGAGGCCATTAGGGCCATGGGGGATAAAGCCGAGGCCCGTTCTCTGGCTCGGGAACTGGGGATTCCCACGGTGTCCGGGCAGACCGACTTGTCTTCTGTTGCCGCCGCCCTGGAATACGCTCAAGAAGTGGGCTATCCCGTCTTGTTGAAAGCGGCTGGCGGTGGTGGAGGCCGTGGACTGCGGCTTATCCGAGAACCCCAGGAGTTTCCAGACGGCTTCATGACGGCACAAGCTGAGGCCCAATCGGCATTTGGCAACCCGACTTTGTATCTCGAACGATACTTGGAAGGCGTGCGGCATGTTGAGGTTCAGGTTTTGGCCGACCACCATGGCCACGCTGTCTATCTCGGAGATCGTGACTGCTCCATTCAGCGGCGTCATCAAAAACTCATCGAGGAAGCCCCCGCGCCAAATCTCGCCAATGAGACGCGGGAAGCCATGGGACACGCCGCTCTTACCATCGTCAGGGCCTTGAATTATGTGAGTGCCGGCACCATCGAGTTTCTTTACGACCCCAGCCAGGGCGCCTATTATTTTATGGAAATGAATACGCGGATCCAAGTCGAACACCCCGTGACCGAATGCGTGACCGGGATCGATTTGGTGCGGACGCAAATCCATATTGCGGCCGGTGCGTCGCTGTCCTGGCAGCAGGGCGATATCGTCACGCGGGGACACGCCGTGGAATGCCGTATCAATGCGGAAGATGCCCGTCAGAATTTCCTTCCTTTCCCCGGAATGCTGTCTGCCTATAGGGCTCCTGGGGGCCCCGGAGTCCGGGTCGATAGCCATTGTTACCCCCGGTATACGGTGCCTTCCGATTATGATTCGTTATTGGCAAAACTTGTCGTCTGGGATAGCACGCGCCCGGAAAGTTTACAGCGTATGGCTCGGGCGCTGAATGAGTATGACATCCAAGGCATTCCCACAACCCTTCCCTTTCTGCGCCATGTTATCGGAAATCCGGATTTTCAGGCGGCACAAGTTTCGACGCAGTGGTTGGAGGA
Source organism: Bacillota bacterium (assembly GCA_021820675.1). Taxonomy (GTDB): domain Bacteria; phylum Bacillota; class Sulfobacillia; order Sulfobacillales; family Sulfobacillaceae; genus Sulfobacillus. The sequence goes on from JAKADI010000124.1 coordinate 5,483, forward strand.
CAAGATTCTGCCATTATGGCAATCGGCGTCAAAGGAGACAGAACGATGAATCCTATCCAAATTATTGACGTGACGTTACGCGATGCCCACCAGTCATTGTGGGCAACTCGCATGGCCACCCGGATGATGTTGCCCATCGCAGAAAAAATGGATCAGGTGGGGTTTTGGGCTATTGATTTGGTGGGAGGGGCGGTCTTTGATGTGTGCGTCCGATACTTGCGTGAGGATCCCTGGGAACGCATGCGGATAATGAGCCAGGTTATCACCCGCACCCCGTTAAATGTCATGATTCGTGGGAGCAGCCTTTTCACCTTTGAAATGTTTCCCGATGATGTGGTTGCCTTGGCGGTGAAGCGGGTTGCAGCCAATGGCATCCGGACTTTAATGACCTATGACGCCTTAAATGACATCCGAAATTTGGAGGTGTCGATTCGTGTGGGTCATGAGGCCGGTCTCTATGTCATTGGGGGAGTGGTATACACGCTCAGCCCGGTGCACACCGATGAGTATTTTGCCCTCAAGGCTCAGTCTTTGCGGAAACACGGCGT
>JAKADI010000125.1 GCA_021820675.1 Bacillota bacterium
GAACGTCGTGAGGATAGCTCTTCCTGCTCTCAGAGACCGAGGGTCTTTGGACATACGGGATCTAGCCAAATATTTTCTCGAAAGGGCAATGGCCGCCACGAACACGTATCTCACCTTCACGCCGGAAACGTGGCGGCTCATTCAAAACTACTCCTGGCCCGGGAATATTCGTCAGTTAAAAAATGCCGTAGAGCGCTTAGCGGTTCTGGCGGCTTCCAACGGTATTGTGACGCCGGACGATCTTGTCACGATGTGCCCGGAATTGTCCTTAGCCACATACCCTAGCGTCGCCGTGGGGGAGACCACGGAAACCTCCACAAACCGCCAATCATTTCTGCATGAGGTACGCGATGACATCAACCAGCAAGAATTAAAGACGTTGATTCGTCGCCATAATGGAAACATCTCGGCGGTTGCTCGCGAGCTGAAGGTAGCCCGGAGCACCGTCTACCGCCGGATGGCCAGATTATTTGACGGGTCGGCGCAGCGTTTGTAACATGCGCCCATCACCCTTGGGTTCTGGATGCGGATCCCTGAAGGGGCCAAAAATTCCGGGCATAAAACACCAGCGGCGCGCCATCTTGGCAATGAACATGGGTGACAGTGACAACAAACAGATCGTGATCGCCGATGGCATGTTGGTCACGAATTTGGCAAATCACATAGCCTAATGCGTTGTCGATGACCCAGATACCGTGAGGTGCCTGGATGAACGGGACTCCGTCACATTTATCGGATGCCTTTGTGGCCAATTTCTTGGCAATCCATGCTTGCTCTCCACTGAGAATGCTGATGCCCAAGTATCCGGATCGTTCCAATACGGGATAGGTGTCCGAACTGCGGGCTATGCCGACAACGATTGTCGGTGGATTCAAACACGCGGACATCAGGGAATTGACCGTTAATGCCCGGGGACGCTGTGTGTCGTCGGTGGCGGAAACGATACAAACGCCAGTGGCAAATTGAGACATAAGCTGGCGGAATTCTTCGGGATAGACCATGAGGCATCTCCTTTCCGTTTTAGCGATGTCACCTCTCACGCACCAAAATGCGGTGTCAGTATCCGTCATGCAAATACAGTGCCAGACGCTAATAAATGGGGTCTTCTACGCCATCACCTGGACACGCAAGGGACCTTTGCTGATCTTCATCCGCAACTTGGGTGTAGCCCTATTGTTGCAATGTGAAGCAAAGTGCTCGATATCATAGCCTTCGTGACATTCGGCATTGTGCTCGAGAACGGCCCCATATTGCAGTCCGTCAAGCCGGGGCATGCTCGCCCGCGGCGATTCGCGAAGGGTTTTTTATTCCCAACTCTATAGAATTGGTGGCAAAGACCCTCTTAGCATCTTCCTCATGAAGTCCCTCGGGTGGCACGGAACTTGCATATCGAGAATTGAAGCCACCATCCACCATGTTGAGGGGCGGTTTCCTAAATCGATTGAGAAAGAGGGTAGGATTATGCGTGGAATTCGCATTCGGGCACTGCATCACGGCAATATGCGCACAGACATCGAACTCTTGGTGACTGGTCATCCCCATTATATGTTGACGCGCACGAATCCGGAAAAAAGGAAAATATGGTGCCAAGTTCCGTCGTTTAGCTATGTGATTGAGCATCCGGATGGCAACATGGTTTTTGACGCCTCGATAAATCCCCATTGGGAAAAGGAATGGCTCCCCGCTTATCAGGAACTCGCCCCGTATGAGGAATATACGCCTGATCAGTTATTTGAGAATTCCTTGAAGGCTGCAGGGTATGGTCCTGAAGACATAAAATACGTTTTTCTCAGCCACCTTCACACCGATCATTGCGGGAATGCCCGTCTCTTTAAAGGAACCAATGTCCAAGTCTTAGTTCATGAAAAGGAATACCAGGGTGTTGCGAATTTGACGGAAGATGAGAATTTCTTTCTGCGCTGTGATTATGACGTGTCCGGGCTGCATTTTGCCCCGTTGCCGGGAGACATGGAGATTATGAAAGATGTGTATGCGGTAAGTCTTCCCGGACACACTTGGGGCACGATGGGCTTGATGATTCATTTGGAACACAGTGGCACAGTCATTTTACCGTCTGATGCGATCTACCGAAAAGAAAGTTATGATTTGTCACATCCCTCGATGATTACACCGGATCCCGAAACATGGCGGAAGTCGCTGAATAAATTGAAACTCCTGGCCCGGAACTACGATGCCACGATTGTCCCGGGTCACGACCATTCCTTATGCCATGAAGGAGAATCGCCTTTGCGGAATGAAGAGACCCTGCGTCTTCATCCAGCCCTGTACGATTAAGACGCGCACGGGTTAGAAGGACCTATTGCGGATCGCCAGGGGAAGCGCGGCTCTTGGCTTGAGTTGGAGAGATATGAGGATACCCTTGCCAGAGCGGTGGAACGTCCAAAGGGGGTGAATCCCGGTGAGTCTCACTTTCTCCGGACTCACCCCAGGACGGAAAGTCAGATCTTGAGAGTGGCAAGGGCGATTTCATAAGACTTTTGGCGTGAACACGTACACTCTGTGGTCCCGACGCGTCGATTGAGAGCAAGGGGTCCTTACCGTGTCTTGGGCATGGTGCCGGTCAAGCCGCGTGATCGTGAAAAAACCTTAAGGTCGTTGAGCGAGGTTGGGAATGTGCCAGGGGTATTTGTAAAGAAAGGATGAACACGATGAATGGTCGGGCGGCTTTGCTGATTGAGCCCAATCGAGACATGGTAATCCGGGAATTTCCGGTTCCTGACCCAGAACCCGGGGCCGTGGTGATTCGCGTGACACGCTGTAATATTTGTGGTTCCGATGTTCATGCGTGGCAGGGGAATTTCAAAATCCAAGGCCTGGGCGCATCATTGCCGGCAATATTGGGCCACGAAATGGTTGGGCGCATCTTGGCCTTGGGTGAGGGGGTGCTGACGGATTCATGGGGACAATCCCTCCATGAGGGCGATCGGGTCGTATTCCCCTACTTTAACTTTTGCGGACATTGTCCGTCTTGCACCATGGGCTTTCCCCTGGGGTGCCAAAACTTGCACATGGCGATGTTAGGCAATCCCCAGGAGTTTCCATATTTTGTGGGAGGCTTTGCCGATTATTATTACTTGCCCCCTCGTCATGTACTGTTTAAGGTCCCGAATACTCTTTCCGATGATGTCGTCTCGGGGGCAAACTGTGCATTGTCCCAGGTCATTTATGGGTTTTCACGCAGTGGGTTGACTATGGGGGAGTCTGTGGTGATTCAAGGAGCCGGGGGACTGGGACTGTATGCCCTGGTCGCGGCTAAACAGATGGGGGCCTCTCCAATTATCGTGCTCGATGCGTTTATGCCGAGGCTGGAACTGGCACGGTCATTTGGGGCCGATGTAGTGGTTCACATCGATCACTATGGCGTGCCAGAACGGGTGAGAATGGTTCGGAAAGTGACGGCGGGCTTGGGGGTCGATCACGCTATGGATGTCTCGGGCAATCCTTCGGCCATGGTGGAAGGACTGTCTATGGTACGTCCCGGTGGACATTATATCGAGATCGGCAGCATTAATTTAGGAAAAACCGTGGAGATAGACCCGTCCAGGCTGGTCTTCGGAAACAAGACAATTATCGGGGTATCGCTCTACGAGCCTTTTGCCTTAAAAAAAGCACTCGAATTGCTTAGTCATACTCAGGGCCGACTGCCGTTCCAGAGCTTGCTTCAGGATTCTTTTCCATTGTCCCAGATTAACGAGGCCCTTCAAGTTGCCGTGTCTCGCCGGGCCAATCGCGCCACCGTCAATCTCGAGATGGAGTAGATGTGAGGAATTTTGCTTGTGGGAGGAGAGGGCATTGAATCCTTTTCAATTAAATTTGCGTACGCTCTTCGAGCGATCGGAACAGTATTTTGGAAAAAGTGAAATTGTGTCCCGGCAAGCCCAGGGATCCATCCATCGCTATAGTTATCGGGACTTTCACCACCGGGTACGTCGTCTTGGTTCAGCGCTGAAACATCTCGATGTGAGAGCGGGTGAGCGGGTGGCGACATTTTGCTGGAACCATTACCGCCACCTTGAGCTATATTTTGCCGTGCCGTGCTTTGGCGCCGTTCTTCACACGGTGAACATTCGCTTGAGCGATGACGATTTGATTTATATTTTCAATCATGCCGAAGATACCGTGATATTTGTCGATGACGAGCTCGTTCCCGTGATTGAGCGGATCCTGCCCTCTTTGACGGCTGTCAGACACATTGTGATCATGGGCGAAGAAGCCGTGCCCAATTTGTCAAAACGATCTCTATCATACGAAGAATTAATTCAGCATGGAGACGAATCATTTGCGTTTGGCGAATTGGATGAAAATCTCCCGAGCGGGATGTGTTATACGTCCGCCACCACGGGAAAACCCAAAGGTGTGATCTACACTCAACGCGCTATCTATCTGCACGCCATGACCCTTTGTTTGGCCGACGTCATGGCCATATCGGAACATGATACGGTAATGCCTGTAGTGCCCATGTACCATGTAAATTCATGGGGATTGCCATTTGCCTCGATATTTGCGGGAGCCAATCTCGTTCTGCCGGGCCCTAGGCCCCAAGCGCGCGATCTATTGAGGCTTATCGCGTCCGAGCATGTGAGTTTTGCCGCTGCCGCGGTGACTGTGGGGATTGACATGCTGCGGGAATTGGAGAGCGAGCCCGAAGACATTTCGAGCCTAAGACAACTTATGTTAGGGGGACAGGCTACCCCCAAGGCCGTCATGGAAAAATACCTATCACAGTACGGAATCCCCATTTTTACGGCCTGGGGAGCCACGGAAACCTCGCCTATTGCCACCGCCGTCCATATCAAAAAGCATGAAAGGTCTTTAGACGATCATGCCAAAATCGATATACGAGTCCGCCAGGGTGTCGTGGTGCCGGGATTGGAGTTGAAAGTCGTGAACGAGCAAGGGGAAGGTGTCTCTTGGGACGATAGGCAAATGGGTGAAATCTGGGTTCGGGGGCCCTGGGTGGCGACCGAATATTATCGTGACTCACGATCCGCGGAGGGATTTGCCGACGGTTGGTGGAAAAGCGGAGACATGGCAACCATCAATGAGGAAGGTGTTTTGCGTCTAGTCGACCGGGCTAAGGACCTCATAAAAAGTGGAGGGGAGTGGATCTCATCGGTTCAACTGGAAAATGAGCTGATGGCCCATCCGGCCATCGTGGAGGCCTGTGTGGTCGCCGTCCCACACGAAAAATGGATAGAGCGGCCCGTAGCCTTTGTGGTCAGCCGGGATATCGCGTCTTTTCGTGACGAAGAGCTGGAACACTGGCTGACCCGCAAGTTTCCCAAGTGGTGGGTCCCTGACCAATTTATTCGTGTGGATCAGATTCCTCGCACCGGAGCCGGAAAATTCAACAAGCGGGAGCTTCGTGAGCGTCTTCGCACGCTGACCCAGTCCGACCCGGGATAAGAAGAACACCGGCACGAGAATATGTGCCGAATCTCAGCATCGAAAGTTTCTCACTTTCCCAGTAGGTCACTTGCCGGGGTCCCGGCGGCTGGCTTGGGAAGAGGCTGGCCTTGGCACGATGCCTACTGGTTCCCTTTTTGTTTCGGATTTTTCGTGATTTCGCTAGCTGTGAGCTGATTGTACGCCGTAAAAGGCACTTGCGCCTTAGGGTCTCCGGGAAGGATAATCCTCTTGACTCGACAGCAGCTTAGGCCAAACGGCAATTGGGGCTTAATCTTTTCGTGTATTGTCAACGGCACAAAAACCCGGACACCTGTAAATCGAATATCGCGACAAATATAAATGTATTGACTAGTGAGAAGATAATAGCTAACATTGATGTTAGCGTTAACAGGTATCGGGGGCGTCATGATGGAAATCAAGAACATTACCAAAACATTCGGGTCTGCACAAGTATTGCAGAAGGTGAGCTTGACCTGTTTGCCCGGCCGGGTGCATGCCATTGTGGGAGAAAACGGGTCGGGGAAGAGTACACTGATGAAAATTTTGGCTGGCGTGTATAAAGCGGATGCGGGAGAGGTTGTCATCGACGGGGTTGCCC